>JASLGC010000138.1 GCA_030150335.1 Flavobacterium sp. | reverse complement strand
AAGGAGAAACTGGAGCAAAAGGAGATAAAGGAGATGCCGGAGTTCAAGGATCTCAAGGAGAAACTGGAGCAAAAGGAGATAAAGGAGATGCTGGAGTTCAAGGACCTCAAGGAGAAACTGGAGCAAAAGGAGATAAAGGAGATGCCGGAGTTCAAGGACCTCAAGGAGAAACTGGAGCAAAAGGAGATAAAGGAGATGCTGGAGCTCAAGGACCAAAAGGAGAAGCTGGAGTTGGTGGTGTAACCGAGGTTGTAACGCCTTTAGTAATTGGAGGTAAAAACGGCAATAATAATAAGGGAACAATGGCTAACCCTTATAAAATCTCTATTAATAATGCTACACATAAAACCCTTGGAGTTGTTAAACCTATTGCAAATGATTTCAATATTACTGAAGATGGTACGTTAAGCATAAAAAATGAAGTTAAAAATGGTGCTTGGAAAATACAAGGGACTTCACAAAAACCGAATAATGAGAATAATGACATTTATCAATTAGGGAAAGTAGCAATTGGTATCAAAGAAAAATCAAAAGGAGATTTAGAAATTGCAAATGATGCCCAGTTATACGTAGAAGGTAATACTTTCGTAAACGGAACTATCTATTCTCAAACATCGACTTATGCAGATTACGTATTTGAAAAATACTTCTTAGGAGAGTCGGCTATTAAATATGACTATGACTTCAAAGATTTAGAATACGTGAAAAACTTTGTGAAAGAAAATCACCATTTACCAGGTGTTACACCAATTGGAGATTTGACTAAAGAAGCTAACGGATACATTGTAGATTACTCTAAATTGGTTATCCAACAGTTAGAAAAAATTGAAGAGTTGTACTTACACATCATTGAACAAGATGAGGTGAATAAAAAACAACAAGAGCATATCAATGATTTAGAATTGAGAATGCAGAGAATGGAAAAGTTACTACATAATTTATAGTAATTGTTTTTTTGAAAATCAGTCCCTGGGGGTAACCTCAGGGATTTTTTTATGATGTAAAAAATGAATGAAAAGTACCAGTTAACTTTTGAATTTATTTATATTGCGGCAATCAAAACTATAAATAATGAGAAAAATATTTATTTCTGCATTTCTGTTATGTGGAAGTTTACTACAGGTAATTGCACAGAATCCAGAAACATTTAAAAACGGTGTTATTGTATCAGCTCATCCTGAGGCGAGTAAGGTAGGTGTTGATATCCTTAAAAAAGGAGGAAATGCTATTGATGCTGCCGTTGCTGTAGAGTTAGCTTTAGCCGTTGTTTATCCAAATGCGGGTAATATTGGTGGTGGTGGTTTTATCGTTTACAGAGGAAATGATGGAACAATTGACGCTTTAGATTACCGTGAGAAGGCACCAATGCAAGCCAGAGAAAACATGTATTGGTCAGGTGATGGAGAAGCAATTACTGATTTAAGTCAAAATGGTACGTTAGCAACGGGAATTCCAGGTACGATAGATGGAATGGCAAAAGCACATCAAAAATATGGTACGTTATCATGGTCAGAATTAGTACAGCCCGCTATTGACTTAGCTGAGAAAGGGTTTGCAATTACAGCCAAACAAGCAAAAGAGTTAACTGACCATTATGCAATTTTTGAAAAATATAACACACAAAAGAACGCTTTAACAGTTAAAGAACATTGGAAAGTAGGTGATTTGTTAGTTCAATCTGACTTAGCAGAAACACTGAAAAGAGTTCAAAAAGATGGTAGAAAAGGATTCTATGAAGGAAAAACAGCAGAATTAATCGTTGCTGAAATGAATCGTGGTAATGGAATGATTACATTGGAAGATTTGAAGAAATACGAAGCGGTATGGCGTACTCCAATTGTTGGAGAATACAAAGGATTAAAGGTAATCTCAATGCCTCCTCCAAGTAGTGGTGGTATTGCATTAATAGCGTTATTCCAATCTATTGATCAGTTTCCAATGAAACAATGGGGATTCCAATCAGAAAAAGCAGTGCAGGTAATGACGGAAGCATCTCGTAGAGTATATGCAGACCGTGCAGAACATTTAGGCGATCCAGCATTTTACAAAGTGCCTACTGCTCAATTAGTAGATAAAGCGTACAATGTAGAACGCTTGAAAACGATGTCTTTTGACAAGGCTACAAAGAGTTCGGATGTTAGTGCAGGTGAGTTGACAGGATATGAGAGTGATGAAACAACACATTACTGTGTAGTTGATAAATGGGGGAATGCTGTATCGGCTACTACTACATTAAACGATTCGTATGGTTCTAAGGTTGTTGTTGGTGGTGCTGGATTCTTGTTGAACAATGAAATGGACGACTTTTCTATTAAACCAGGTGTTCCGAATATGTATGGATTAGTTGGTGGTAAGGCAAATGCCATCGAACCAGAGAAACGCATGTTAAGTTCTATGTCGCCTACGATTCTTGAAAAAGATGGTAAGTTATATATGGTAGTTGGTACGCCAGGTGGTTCAACAATTATTACTTCTGTATTTCAAACAATTTTGAATGTAGTTGATTTTGGAATGACGATGCAAGAGGCTGTTTCAGCACCGCGTTTTCATCACCAATGGTTGCCAGATCAAATCGACTATGAACCAAAAGCATTGTCTACCGGAGTTCGAAAGGCTTTGCAAAACAAAGGATATATTCTGAAAGAACGCAAACCTTATGGTCGCGTAGAAGGTATTTTGGTTAATGAAGATGGTAGCTACCAAGCAGGAGCAGATACAAGAGGAGATGATGTAGCAAAAGGTTATTAAATATGAAATTGACGAATAGAGTAAGATAGTTAATTAGTGTTACTTTTTGTCAAGATATAGTTTACTAAAGTAATTAAAAGGTCACAATTTTATATTGTGGCCTTTTTTTGTAATCGGATTAGGTAGAATGATTAGACCAGAAAATAAATTATTGAAATACAGGATTTACTGACTATACAGCAATAACAGGATTGGCCCAAAAACTATACTGTAAACAGTAGGGGTATCGATTATACCTGTACAGTTATAATTGAAAATTAAACCACATAATAGTTGTGATAAATTAAGACTTAATCAAACATATCTAAAATCAGGGAGTGCTTTCTAAAATATGAAAGAACTATTACAAGAAAATAAACAAAAACAAATTGTTCAGCAATAATAGGACTACCCTAAAAACTGTATAGTAGAAAGCAGGATTATCAACTATAACTGTACAGCTATCGCAGGATGAGACAGGTTTTAGACACTATTAATTTTGGGTGCTCCCATAGTGCTCCCATAGTGGTACCATAATGCTCCCATAAAAATTATGGTAAAATTATGGGAGCATTACGATAGGAATATTGTATCACTATGGGAGCACATCAAATATGAATAAAGGTAGTTTCAGTTTTTTTATGTGTAATTATTTGTTTGTGAGATAAATAAATGTGTTTTCTACTTGTATTTTATAAAAAAAATAAACTATATTTAAGTCTATTAATCGTTTTCCTATGGATACTATTCCTACCACCACAGTTACAGATTTTACACCTTATTTAGGGAGTAATAATCTTTATGGATATCGAAATCAGAACAATGCTGTTTTGATTGAACCACAGTATTTAGAAGTTGCCGAATTTGTTGTTACAGGCTTTGCTGTTGTGAAAAGTAAAAATGGACTTTATGGTATTATAAATCAAAAGAATAAGGTAATGGCTCCTTTCCATTATTCGAAAATTTTGCTGACTGTTGTAAACCATCTAACCGTAGCACAGGTAATCATTAGATATGAAGTGAAAACAGAGTTTTGGAATTGGAAATTGATGCCCAATCTTAAAATTGGGATTGTCAAGGAAAAGTGCAAAGTATTTGTTTTAGAGAATAAGCAATTAATCAAAACTAAAGTTCAAACAGTAAATACGGATAACAATGCAGATACTTTTTTGCCGATAGAGCTAATCGGTTCACGGTTTGTTTGTATTGATCAAGATTTATATAGGGCTAAAAGGCATAGACTAAAAAGAATTGTCAAGAACTACATCGGAATGTTTGACAATGGCTCTAAAATAGTTCAGAAGATAAATGAAGAGAAAGTAAGGGTTTGCAATTCAAGAGGAAGAAAAGTACAATCGTTTGAAACCATTCAAAATGGGGTATTTCCTATTACTTACAAAGGAAAAGAACACTTAGTGTATTTACATAAAACGAATTCTATGTTAGCCACATGTCCAGTTATCTATAGAGATACAAAAAAGAGTGGCAGATATTATGTAAATAACGAATTTGATATGCCTATTCCTATGCATCTAAAGGTAATTGATTTAAAGAATGAGCGCTCTTTAGTAGATATTTGGAAAAATGTTGTGAGTATATGTCCTATACCGCATAAACAATTTTTTATTATTGAGGTAAAAGCAGCAGAAGAAGGACAAGGGAAGAATGAATTCTATTACTTGAATCGATTAGGGACTTTAAAGGATTATTTGGATGATGATAGCAATTTTGCTATTTCGTCTTATGTGAAATAAAATATTTATAAGTGTTAGAATCTCTAAGTAAGGATTCTATCATGCTATAAACAAGAAATCCCACTGACTAACAGTGGGATTTCTTGTTTATACTTGTTCTTGTTTTCTCATTTTTTTCAGAAGTTGCAGACGAGTATTTCTAAGTCCATCTCTTGTTTGTTTTCTCAAATACTCATGATGTATAAACCAACCACCTATTCCTCCTATTATACTTCCGATTACAATATCCAAAAATCGTGCAGTTATCAATGCGTTTGGTGTGCTGATAAGAGGATTAGCAGCATCTGCCAATAGCACAGTTAATGCTGTAATAAAAATCACTGCAACGGCGTAGTTTCTTGTTACAAACATTTCGATAATGAATTGTAAGACCATAATACAGATACAAATATATAGGGGAGAGTCTGAAATAGAGATTAATATCCAACATAGCCCTAATCCTATGAAAGTACCTGCAATACGTTGTAACGCTCTTTGCCATACGTGATATAGTGATATTCCTTGCATGATAGCAGCGCAAGAAGCAGGTATCCAATACGGATTATTTAATTTAAGTAGATGTCCCATTAATAGCGAAATGAACATAAACACCCCTACAATTATGGAGTGGATTAAATAATCTACTTGTTTCTTAATAGGAACAGGAGTAATTAGAGGTACTGCTGTTTTACTATTGTATTTTTTGCCAACAATAAGGCTATATATTAATGCTAAGGTACAAGCAAACATAGTCCCCATAACAACATAACCAAGACGGGTTGGAATTGATGCTAAGTCAAAAGGCATATTACTTGCCATAGAGGCTACCATAATGAAGAAGTAACTACCTGGTGGTCTTGTGTTAAAATATAAATTGACCCATTGTACAGCAGTTACAAATACTCCAAAGGCAATAGAGGAAATAACGAAGTTAAAGCTGAAGGTAATACCTACAGCAAAAGATAGCATAAATCCAAACGAACATACAAGCATGGTTAGCATTCGTTGTGGTGTTGGAATGTTAGATGGTAAATAAAGGATTACTAATCCTGCTAAACAAGCTAATAAACCTGCTTGTAAGTTGTCAAAATACCAACCAGTAAGTAAGGGTAGTCCTGTGGCTAACATGGCCATCAGTGGGATGTGCCATAAGCGTTCGCTGTGTTTTAATTTGAATAATGTTTTGCTTTCTTGTACAAATAAGTTTACAAAAAAATTGTCTTTCATTTTATGTTGTTTATTATAACTATCAAAGAGATGGTATAGGAGTTATGTCCTAATCCATGGTCGCTTTAACGTATGTGTCTTTTAGTATTATCAATAAAGGAATAAGAAGTAGCATTATCCTTTAGGGGGATCTAAGAAATTAGATAATGCAAAGGTAAGTAAAAGATTAGGTTAATAAAAAAGAGGAGGGAGGATTGGATTTAGTTTTAAGCTATAATCATAGACTATTATTGGATGTAACTAAAATATGGAATTGATTGTTTTATAAATATTTGTATAGATAAAAAAATGGGGAGTAATTCTTTTTTATGTATTTTTAGTGAAAAATAAAGTGATAAAATATGCAAGAAAATGGATATATAATTAACGGTCTTAAAAAAGAAGACTCTAAAAGAGTAAAAGAACATTTTTCAAAACATCTCTCATTCTTTAGATTGAGAACGTGTTATCGAGGATTGGATGGCTATTTTGCATTGGGGTATAGTCAAGTTTACTTGAGTTACTTTCGGACTGGAAAAGCCATAGAGTATCGAGTAGTTCCTTTTCGACAGATAACTTCTTATTCCGTAACAAGTATTGATAGCCAAAATATAAAACTAAAGGTCTGGTTAGTTTCAGGAGATATTTTTGAATGTAATTTCTCTGAAAATACGCTAAAGGACATAGTGAAAGTATTCCCTAATATGTAAATTAATAGAATATGATAAATCCTTTTATTCGCCTAAAGGCATCTAACGGAAAGCAATATATGATTAACATCAATCATATTATATGTGTAGAAAGATTAGATAATCAATATGCCATACATCTGGCAAATGATATAATAGTAACAAATACGGATGTAGAAGCGTTGTTTGATCGATTGTCAAATTAAATAAATACGCCTAAAATGATATAGTTCATTTTAGGCGTATTTTATTTTATAAAGTTTTTTATTAAGATAAATTACTTTTAAACTCAGTGATTATTTCATCAATTGTTTGCTTTAATTCTGGGTTTGCGATATCTCCATCTTTGAAGTTATCATAAAAACTTGGGAAGCTAAAGCTGTTTTTGATATTCCCTCCAAAGTAAGGAAATACTCCTTTTGCACTATCCATCACTGTTTGTCCTCCTCGTGCACCTGGTGATGTAGAAAGCAACAACATTGGTTTTTCTTGGAAAAACTTCATTTCTGCTCTTGATCCCCAATCAAAGATATTTTTGAAAGCAGTGCTAAAACTTCCATTGTGTTCTGCTAAGCTAATAATGATTGCATCACTTTCTTTGATGTGTTTATTAAAGTCTAATGCTTTTTGTGGTATTCCCGCCTCATTTCTATCTTGTGAATAGATAGGCATTTCAAAGTCATTTAAGTCTAATATTTCTACTTCGTGTTCTCCAAATTGTTTTGCTGCATATTTTACTAATTCTAAGTTGATTGATTTTGAACTATTACTTGCTGCAAATGCTATTATTTTCATTTTTATAGGTTTTGTGAATTCGTATTTTATTTATATGACAAATGTATTATAGATAATTAAAATGCGCACTTAATCTATGACAAGAAAAAGGTGTTGAAATAGTACTTTTTTGTCAATGCATATATAAGGCGTTATAAATAACATGATTTTTTTATATTAAATTTTTGTCATAAAAATCTTTAAAAGGTGATTTTAAAGATGATAAATATTTAAAAGTGTTATTAATTTTTAATGGATGTTGTGTATTTTATGCTTTAAAACTGAATATCTCATTAAGTTTAATTTCTTGAAGTATTTATTTCGTAAATATTATCTAATAAGTTAATTGTTGATGTTTAATATCTAATTTTATCATTAATTAAGAATAAAGATTATGTTTTAGGTAAAAAAACTGCTGTTGTTATGAAAAGAAAAATACTTCCGGTTACATTTTTAATGTTAAATTTTGCAATGTACGCACAGGTTGGTGTAGGGACAAAAAATCCCCATACATCGTCCATTTTAGAGTTAAATTCATCAAATAGAGGTTTGCTTATTCCTCAAATACCTTTACAAAGCTTAACAGATAGTGAAGTGATTGAAGGGGGGCAACCAAAAATTGGTTTGTTAGTTTTTAATACGACTAATATTGGTAGTATTCTTACTCCAGGTTACTATTATTGGGGAAAGCGAATAATTAATGCTATTGAGGTTGAAGGTTGGATTCGTTTAGGAGATGAAAATTATGATTTTGACACTCATACAAATGAATCTTTAAGTGTTGACAATAATGAGATACTTCAGTTAGTGGACTCAAATGGGAAAATGGTTTCTATTCCTTTGATTGACTTGCAGCTGCCATCATCGCTTTTACCACATAAAACAGAAAGAGGGGTTTATGTTTTCGAAAACGAGTTGAAAAGAACTTATGAGATACGCTTAATTGAAGAGGTAATTAACAATATTGAAGATATATTCAATAAAGATAGTGTGATTAATTATTTAGTTAATCAGCTTAAAGGGAGATTTGGAAATGTAGTTTATGAGGATAATAAGTTTTATTATCTCGATGATAAAGGGCAAAAGCAATAAATTGATTGGAAAGATTTAAACACTAAAAACGTTTCTTTTTTATTAATTAATGATAAGTTGAGTATTACAGATACGGATGGTTTTTCTGTTGAATTGCCTATTGAAGAAATAGCGAAAAATGATAAGTTTATTAAGGAATTAATAAGCAATAGTACTTTTGTATCGGAGTTGACAAGCAATACAACCTTCATAGAACAACTTAGTAAGAGAGAGGAGTTTATTACCAATATAATCAATCAACTTAAAGGTGATTTTGGAAATGTAATTTTTGAAGACAATAAGTTTTATTATATAGATGGCGATGGGAAGAAACAAGAGATAGATTGGAGTGCATATAACACTACCAACGTATCGTTTACCTTAGGCGATGTAAATGGTATTAGTAGTTTAATTATTACAGATTCAGATAAAGGAACTGTTACCT
>JASLGC010000104.1 GCA_030150335.1 Flavobacterium sp. | reverse complement strand
GTTTTGTAGGTATGCACCCTATTCCAGCGATGCATGGAATGACAATTGGTGAATATGCACAGATGATTAATGGTGAGAAATGGTTGAATAAAGGTATTCAGTGTGATTTAACGGTTGTGCCTAATGCAAACTATACTCGTACTCAAGCTTACGCATTACCAGTACCTCCATCGCCAAACTTGCCAAATCAAAAGGCTATTAACCTATATGCAAGTTTGTGTTTCTTTGAGGGGACTAATGTTAGCTCAGGTAGAGGAACTAATTTACAATTTCAAGTATATGGTTCTCCTTTTTTGACAAATATGCCTTACCAGTTTACCCCAAAGCCTAATGCAGGAGCGAAAGACCCAATGAACAATGGCAAGCTTTGTTTTGGTGAAAATCTGTCAAACATTCCCAATGTAGAAGCACTCGAAATCAAATGGTTGTTAAATGCTTATCAAAATTCTAAAGAAAAAAACAAATTCTTTAATAATTTCTTCATTAAATTAGCAGGAACAAAAGCATTAAAAGAGCAGATAATTGCTGGTAAATCTGAAAAAGAAATCAGAGCTACTTGGCAAAGTGGTTTGGAAACGTTTATCAATAAGCGCAAACCTTATCTTATCTATACACTGTAAATTATAGTCCCTATTGAAAGCACCTAACAACAGATATATTTCTCGCAAAGCATTTATTGCTATTGGCATTGCTATTTTAGCAATTACGATGACCTCTATTTACTTTTTGAGCGCATCAATTAACAACAGCAATCAACAGACTTACAAATATATCACCCAAAAGAATTTCAATCAAAAATTAGGTGCTCTACAATTGGAGTTTCAAAACTTAGATGAACACTTACTTTCTTTAGGCGTTATCACAGAAGAAAGCTCGTTAGAAAGTTTAAAGTCTAAGTTTGAAGTGTTATCCAAGGTTTATAACAATGGACGTATTATCCGTTTGAATTGGTTTTTAGTAATCGATGAACACAATAATGTAGTAGATTATTACCTTGGAGAAAATAGAAAATTCAACAAAGAACATGCTTTTGTTAAGTCTATTCTGGCTAATCCCTTATCATCTGGTGTGAACAACTTTGTAGTAAAAGACAATCACTATTATTGGCTGATGTATAACAGTCGTCCGTTGGATAATGGCAACAAACTGATTTACGGAATCACGTTAGATATGGAGAACTTTCATAAATACCTAACAACGATTGACGTAACTACTCCTAATTACGCGTATATCTTTACAAAAGACGGGTTGTGTATCTATCATCCTGAAATCAGTTTAATCGGAAAAAACGTTTTTGAACTTTCAAGCTTACAGCCAAAAGACACCATTACTTCGTTAAAAACGAAAGAACCACCTGTAGTACTTTCTGAATACTTAAACTTGGAAGTGTTTCGCTTCATAAGTCATTTTGACTCTAAAAGCTTCAAAGGATATATCACTGTCAACTTCCCTAAGTTCAATGTGGATGACAATATAAAACCTATACAACGCAATACGATTCTTATTTTTATCACTACAGTTTCCTTGATTGTATTGCTATTCTATTTTTTCAGTCAAGCAAACAAACGTGCTTATCACGAAAAAAGACAACTTGCTGTAGAAAATGAAAAGGTAAATAAAGAAAAAGCTTTGATGCAATTGCAACAATTGAAGAATCAAATCAATCCACACTTCTTGTTTAACTCGTTAAACTCTTTGTATATGTTGATTGACCTTGACCCAGAAACGGCTCAAAAGTTTACTTTAAATCTTAGTAAAACATATCGTTATTTAATCACTCCTCCCGAGGATAACATCGTTAGTTTACACGAAGAGATTACTTTTATTCGAAAGTATATAACCTTACAACAGATAAGATTTACTAAGGAATTACATTTTGAATTAATCGATAAAAAACAGGATAAACAAGACCGTAAGATTCCTTATTTAGCTTTGCAAATCACGGTAGAAAATGCGTTAAAACACAATATTGCTACAATTGAAACTCCTTTGTTAATTCAAATTATAATTGAAAACGACTGCGTGATTGTAACTAATAACTACAATCCTAAGAAGTCTCAGCAACAGGGTGAGCTTTTTGGTTTAAAATACTTAGAATCAATTTATAAATATTACAACAAAACCGATTTTAGAGCAAAGCAAGAGGGAGATACTTTTGTATGTGTCTTGCCTTTATTCAACGATTAAAAATAGCCATTCACTCCGTTATTTAAGCCACTCACTCCTAAAAATTTTATGCTTATAGTTATCTCGAGTAGATTTAGCCTAATTTAACTATAATTTTACTTAGGAATGAATAAAAAGGCGGTAAAACTAACTATCAGTGCTTTACTACTTTCTTGCGGATTATCTCAGGCAACCCATGCCTTTGTCGCAAAAAAGAAAACAACCCCAAAAACTGAAAAAGAAGTTACCAAAGAAAAGGATTCAACAGATAGTAAGAAAAACAACTATGCTGATTTACTAAAGAAGGGAATCTATAAGAAAGGAATGTTCAATACTATTCAAGTAAAAACTGATGTGTATTTCGAAATTCCTGATAGCTTATTGAGCCGTCAATTCTTAATTGTAAATAAATTATCCCAAGTTCCTTTAGAAGTAAATGACGCAGGAGCTAATAGAGGAATGAACTATGAGAATAAACTTATTACATTCCACAAGGACACATTAGCAAACAAAGTATGGGTTAAAACAGAAACAACACGCGTAACATCCCCAGAAAATGACGCTATTACAGAATCGGTAAAAAACAACTTCATTCAATCTATCCTTGAGGTATTTGATATTGAAGCACAAAACCCTGATTCTACTTCTACGGTTATTAAAGTAAACAAAGTATTTGATGGAAATCAAAAGAGCTTTAATGACGTACTTACTGGTTTGGGACTTCCTACTTCTGTTAAGACTAACTTATCTTTTATTGAAGGTGTAAAAACATTCCCTGAAAACATCGTTGTGAAGTCGTTAATGACAACAAGCGTGAACGAGGGGTCAGGAGATATGCCTGTTTCATTAGGTGTGACAAGTAACATTGTATTACTTGCCAAAGAGCCTATGCAACCGCGTATTGCAGATAAAAGAGTTGGTTTCTTTACTGAGAAAAACTGGTTCTTCAGTGATGCTCAACACAAAATGGAGCAACGTGAATTTATCACTAAATGGCGTATGGAGCCAAAAGATGAGGATATTGAAAAATACCTACGTGGTGAATTAGTAGAACCTAAGAAACCTATTGTATATTATATCGACCCTGCTACTCCCCCACAATGGAGACAGAAGATAATCGCTGGTGTTCACGATTGGAAAGTAGCTTTTGAAAAAGCTGGTTTTAAAAATGCTATTATCGCTAAAGAACCTACAGCAGATGATTTAGACTTTGATATTGATGACGTTCGTTATTCAGTAATTACCTATGCTGCATCGCCAAAAGCAAATGCTATGGGGCCTTCTGTAATGGACCCAAGAAGTGGAGAAATCCTTGAAGCGGACATTATTTGGTGGCATAATGTAATGACATCTGTACACAGCTGGATGAGAATTCAAACAGGTCCTATTGACCCAAAAGCAAGAGCTAACAAATTTACAGATGAGCACATGGGTGAAGCTATTCGCTTTGTATCATCTCATGAGGTTGGACATACTTTTGGTTTAAAACACAATATGGGTGCTTCTTTCGCATTCCCTGTTGATTCATTGCGTTCAAAAGATTTTACAGACAAAATGGGTGGTACAGCTCCATCTATTATGGACTACGCTCGATACAATTATGTAGCACAACCTCAAGACGGAGTTACAGCAATTACACCACAAATCGGATTATACGACAAATACGCTATTGAGTGGGGTTACCGTTGGTATCCTGACCAAGCTACAGAAAAGAAAGCACTTCGCAAGATGATTGAAGATCACCAAGATGATCCAATGTACTTCTATGGAGAGCAACAAAGCTTCTTGAATATTGTTGACCCTCGTTCTCAATCAGAGGATTTAGGAGATGATGCTATGAAAGCAAGTGAATACGGACTTGAAAACTTAAAAATAGTCGTTAAAAATATTATTCCTTGGACATACGACGAAGGAGAGGATTACTATGAAGCGGGTAAATTATACATGGGAGCTGTTGGACAATGGCAGATGTATAATCAACATGTACTTTCAAATATCGGAGGGGTTTATTTAGACCATGCTGTATACGGAAACAACAAAAACGCATACGCACCTGTACCTTACGATACACAAAAAAGAGCTGTTGAATACTTAGCAAAACACGCATTAGAGATTCCAAGTTGGTTATTTTTTAATGATGTTGTTGAAAAGACATATAGTTTAAAAGACTCTCCCGTAGGTCCTTTTGAATATTCTCCATACTCATTAGCAAGAGAATTACAGTACACTACTATTTACTACACGCTAATGGATGAGCGCTTACTTCGCCTTTTAGAAAACGAAGTATTGCAAGCTGAAATGGACACGGAGAAGAATTTTACATTAAATGATTTGTTTGTAATGCTTAATAATGAGATTTTTGCAAAAAAGTTTAAAAGTAAATCTCTTTCTATCTTTGACCGCATGACTCAAAAAAACTATGTTGATGCATTAATCATTGACGTGAATAGATTATTTGAGAAAACAAACAAAAAAGGATTAGTTGCTAACACATCTTTACAATTCCCAACCTTGTGTAATCACATTCAAGACGAGAATGAATTGAGAAACATTAACTACACTGTAATGAAAAGAGTTTCGGAAGTTACTTCTTACAAGAAAGGTGAGTTAATCAAGATCAAAAAGCAATTGACTAAAAAGAAAAATACTGGAGATAAAGCTACAAGAGCTCACTACCTTGATTTAATCAATCGTATTGACGAAGCTTTAAATCTAAAGTAATACACTAACCCCACATTTTTTTAAAAGGAACTATGAAGAAATTTTTTCTCCTTTTTTCACTACTTACTATTTCTCTTGTCTTTGCACAAGAGAAAAGAGTGGTAACAGGTTTTGTCCAAGATAGCGTGGACAAACTGGGATTACCTGGTGCTTCAGTTATTGTAGAAACACAAACAGTTTCTAATGCAACTGGACATAACGGAATAATCGAAAGTACGAGTATCGGTACAATGACAGACTTTGATGGGAATTTCTCTATCCAAGTGCCTTCTGATACAAAAGCAATTCGCGTTAGCTTTATTGGTTACGAATCAAAACTAATTAACTTAACGGCAAAAGAACATTATGTAGTAACGTTAGGTACAGATGACAATATCTTGAATGAGGTTGTTATTACAGGATACCAAACGATTGAAAAAAGAAAACTTACCTCGTCTGTAGCACAAGTAAGCATGGCTGATATAGAGCAAGCTGGTGTAGCAAGCGTTGATCAAATGTTGACAGGACAAATTGCAGGGGTTGCTGTAACTCCTCAAACAGGTGCGCCTGGTGGACCTGCTAAAATTAGAATTCGTGGTACTGCTTCTTTAAACGGTCCTCAAGATCCTTTATGGGTTATTGACGGTATGCCTTTAGAAGGAAATGACCTACCTAATCTTAATGACAAAGGTAGTATTGACGAATTACAAAACTACTCTATTGCAGGATTAAACCCTGATGATATTTTAGATATTACGATTCTTAAAGATGCTTCTGCAACGGCTATTTACGGAGCAAGAGCTGCAAACGGTGTAATCGTAGTTACAACTAAAAAAGGTAAAAAAGGTTCAATGAAAGTAAACTTCACTGCTAATACTTTCATCAACGAAAAACCTAACTTCAGTAAATTGAATTTAATGAATTCTTCTGAAAAGGTAGATTTTGAATTGATGTTGGCAGGAAGAAGCGATATCTTTAATACACGCTCTAATCAGGGTGAAGTAATGCGTATTTTAGATGGTACAAATCAATTAGACGCCTTTAGAAATGGTGGTTTTGATGCTTTGAGCTATGAAGCACAATCGGCAATAAACAACTTAAAAAACACTAATACTGACTGGGGTAAACAATTATACCGCCCTACGTTTAACCAACAATATGGTTTAAGTATTTCAGGTGGTTCTGATCTATCGGATTACTACTTCTCTTTAGGTTATTTCAACGAAGAAGGAACAACAATTGGAACTGGTTTTGAGCGTTACAATATCACGTTGAAAGACAACTTCCAAGTTAGCGATAAATTAAGAGTTGGTGTTGCTTTATTCGGTGCACAGTCTAAAAAGAAAAGTTTTGTAAGTGATGCCGATTCAAGTATTACACCTTCTAATTACTCAAGAAATGCTAACCCATAT
>JASLGC010000086.1 GCA_030150335.1 Flavobacterium sp. | reverse complement strand
GCTTTGATTAGAATACACAAAGTACTCAAAAAATCGCGGATAATAGAATACGTCTTGCCCACTTCCGTATGCATCGTAGCTATAACCTACTCCAAATGGATTATATTTAGAACTAATACGCTCAACTAAGATTTCTCTTGTAATAGCAAATCTATTTCTTCTATAAACTCTATTTAGTAAAGTACGGCTACCTGAAATTAATAAATTCGTTGGCATACTTGGAGAACCAAATAATTGCCCTTGAGCATTTACTCCTCCTCCATTTAATTCGGTATAGTTTCTTAATTTCCCGACTGGAGCATCACCTAAAACATCAGAATATTCCAATACTTTATCCCAATCACCTTTTAATGCGAAAAATCTTGTTGCAAGAGCTTGACCAGCATTTTTATTAAAATGGAAAGCTACTTGTTTGTAATTATTAGTAACCAGCTTGTTTCCTTCAATGATATCCGCTTCTAATTTATTGTAAACATCTTGTAACGTTCCTCTCTCATAATCTTTATAAAGTGTACGTTCTGGCTCATTCACATAAGGAATTCCTAACTTACTTTCAGCTGTTGTAGGATCATAAGCTTCACAGAACAACATTGCAATCATCCAATGATTGTATGCTCGAGACAATAAAGCCTCCCCTCTAATTTCGTTTTTTTCTTTTGGACTTATAGACATCTCTTCTACTGCTTGCAATGCGTGGTTAGCATGTGCGATAGCTAAATAAGACGATTCCCAAAACTCCGCAGGTGAATCCCAAGATTCTTGTTGCTCCGTCTCCCAACGAAAATACTTTGTGTTATCAACAGCAGTATTCTGAGTCCTTTTTGAGTCTCCAAAATTATCTGACATCGCTTCCATTACATAAAAACTATTTGCAGATGGATAAGCATAAACTAACAAATCTTTTGCTTTTGCAGGTGTATCTACTTTTGTACGTTGATCAGGTGTTTCGTCAAGAAAACTTGAACACCCAATCAATGTTACAGAAGCAATTACACTGGCTGCATATTTTAAATACTTCATACTTCTTTAAATTAAATTGATAAATTTAAGGTCAATGTATATTGTCTTGTTACAGGCATTGAAACCCCTCCTACTCTAAAGAATTCAGGATCTTGTCCATTTAATTTCTTATCTGAATATAACAAGAATGGATTAGTTACAGACATTTTCACTCCGAACGTAGAAACTCTCATTTGTTTCTTCAATAATTCTGGGAATTCATATCCTAATGTCAAGTTTTTAACTCTTACAAAATCACCTTTTGCTACACGAGCATCAGAATAATTATAAGTATTATACGCTCTATTAATAACTCTCTCTCCCATTTCAGAAATAGTTGATGCATCCGCAATTACTGGAACATTTGTAACTAATTCATCACCTGGCATAATCCATCTATTATTCATGTCTTTTGTAAATGTCTGAGTATCATTGTAATCAGAGCTAAAAATAGGATCTAAACGTACAACATTTCCTGCTGAACCTACAATCAAAACATCTAATGACCAATTCTTATATTGGAATGTATTGCTAAACCCTAAAGTTTTATTTGGCTCAACTGAACCTTCTTTCTTCAAGTAAGCTGTTACATCTTGTGAATCTTGAAATTCTGCTCCACCAATTAAATCATCAACACCTTCTGGCATAACGAACGTTGGTAAACCATCTTTATTTAATCCAGTAAACTGGTAAGAATAAAGTGTATTTCTAGGACCACCTACAACGTTTCCACCTGTACCTTTAATTAAATCAAACGCTCTAGGCTCATAAGCTAACTTATCAATTCTTTGATCATAATAAGATAAGTTAATAGACGATGTCCATTTGAAATTTGGTGAAACGATATTACGTGTAGTTAAACTTGCCTCAATACCTTTTGTAGTCATATCAGCATTGTTACCCCATTTCTGAACTTCTCCTCCAATACCTGATGTTCTTACAATATCAACTAAGTCAAATGCTTTACGTTGATAAATATCTGAAGATAAATAAACTCTATTATTGAATAATCCTAAATCAAATCCAATATTTGCTTCATATTGCTTTTCCCAAGTTAAATCAGTGTTTTGTAAACTTTCAATTTGTAATCCAGTTTCTCTAGAGTTTGGATCAAATCTAGATACTGTAATAGAGTTTTTGAAAATTGCTAATGAATTAGATGCAGGACCAGAAGTCGCAGTTAATCCATAAGAACCTCTAAAACTTAAGTCACTAACAGTTGAATTATCAATTAAAAACTTCTCTTGTTTAGCATTCCATTTTCCTGAAACAGTCCATGTAGGCAACCACATTGTTTTGTCTCCTCCTTGTTGATTAGAAGCGTCTGTACGCCCTGTTAAAGACACTGTATATCTTGCATCATAAGTATAAGCTACTTTTCCAAAGAAACCAACTGTTCTTTCTTTATCATATCCTGTTTTGAACATGTAATCACCTTCTCCAATTAACTTTTCCATTAACTTTGGATCAGTTGCAACTGTATATCCTTTGTCGAATAATATTCCGTATACACTATTATTAGAATAATCTCTATCAATAGATCTTAATTCACTTCCTACAAAAGCATTAATCTCATGTTGATTTTGCTCTCCAAAAATCTTATCATATGAGAAAGAGTTTCTCCAGTTATAAGATGTTAACGTATTTTTATATTTATGTAAAATACCACCTTCTTTTAAAACCACTTGTTTTTGAGCATCAGGTTTTGAAGGATCTTGATATAAATAAATATTTTGATCTTTTACAATTTTAGTTTCATCAGCTCTATAAGCAGCAGCAACGTTTGAATTTTCATGAACAGAATGATCACGATCTGAAACAACATAGCGAACAGCAGCAGATGAATTAAATTTCAATCCATCCATTATCTTATAATCTAAATCTACTTGGAATTTGATATCCTTTACATCTAACTCCATGTAATTATTATCAATTTCATCTAAGACATTAAATTTCGCCCAGTTTTGTCTGTAATATTCATAATTACCGAAATCATCATAAGGTCTTAATGCTCTTGAAGTATTTAATGCATAATTGAAGGGGTTAATATCAAAGTTTCTTGATACAGAACCTCCAACAGGATCCGCTTGACGGTCAAAGCTTCCTGGTGCATTTTGCTTTCTAATAGATGCAATAGAAGACAATCCTAAAGTAATTCTATCATTCAAGAAAAATGTAGTCTTTAAATTTGTTGTCAAACGTTTTACGTTATCTGCAATAGTCCATCCTGGATCATTTAAATATCCAACAGACGCATAGTAAGATGCATTTTTACCCCCTCCAGAAAAACTCAAAGAGTGGTTCTGCATAATAGAAGGTCTAAATAATACTTTAAACCAATCCGTATTTGCTTTTTCATACTTACGTAAGAAATCATTCTTTGCAATAGCAGTATTATTAATTGAATAACCTCCATTACCATTATCTAAGGAAGCGTCATAATTATGTGTAGCGTTAAAGTAAAGATTATAAATTCCTCCATATCTTCCTTGAGCAATTGAAGGATCAGTTAATAACCCTTTTGCTTCCATATCTGCTAAAACTCCCATAGATTGTTGAGAATTTAAGATATCATAACTCCCATAATTTGGAACTTCTCTAATAGTATTTTCTAAATTATATGTTACTGTTAATGGTGTGTCTTTACGCCCTGATTTAGTTGTAATAACAACAACCCCATTCATTGCTCTTGCACCATAGATAGAAGTTGCAGCAGCATCTTTTAAAATCTCAATACTTAATACATCACTAGCATTTAATCCTGCTACTGCAGAACTTAACATTGTTGATGCATTTCCTGAAGCTAAATCTTCAAAAGATACGTTTACAATCTCTTCTTGAACCATTCCATCAATAACCCATAATGGTTTTGTATCTCCAAAAATTGAAGATGAACCACGTACAGTAATTTTCGGAGCAGCTCCAAAAGTACCAGATACGTTTTGTACTGAAACCCCAGCAGCTTTACCTTCTATCATTCTACTTACATCAGGCATACCATCAACTTTCAACTCCTTTTCAGAGATTGTGCTAATCGCACCTGTAAAAGTTCTTTTTGACAATTTCTCATAACCTGTAGTAATAACAACCTCATCAATCATTTCAGTAGCATCTGCTAAAGAAACATTAACAATAGATTGCGCTCCTACCTTTTTTTCAACAGTGTTGAATCCCATGAATTCAAACACTAATACAGCGTCATTACCCTTTACTTTAATTGAGTAATTACCATCTAAATCAGTTTGAACTCCTTCTTTTGTGCCTTTAATGAACACAGTTGCACCTGGCAAAGACATTCCGTCACCTGCAGCTACAACTTTTCCTTTAATTTCTTTGTTTTGAGCATAAACACTACCACTTATAGACAGTGTCAAAAACATCAAAAAGAAATGAAGTAGAAATTTCCTCATACTTATTAACTATTAATTATTTTATCGTTAACAAATAAATAACAAATAAACAACAAAGTCAACCCTGTTTTAATATTTTTTAAAATATTACTTAACAAAGCCATAACATTAATAAAACACAAGAATCATCCGAATACTTAGAAAATAATTTATTAAAACATATAAAAAAAGCAAAATCACTATCAGCCATAAAAAAAGGCTACGTTTAAAAAACGTAGCCTTAACAATAAATGTTCTTTTTTTAACTTAATGAAAGTTAACTTTTATTTTTGATTTCTTAACAAGTCGCGAATCTCAGATAATAATTCTTCTTGAGTAGGAGCTTTAGGTTCCTCTGGAGCTGCTGCAACTTCTTCTTCTTTTTTCTTAGTTAATTTCTCTTCAGCTTCTCTAACTTTATTGATACCTTTTACAAGCATAAATACAACTAAAGCTAATAATAAGAAACTGATTACTTCAGTAATGAAGTTACCGTAAGCAAAAATTACAGCTCCTTCTACAGCTTTAGCATCAGCCAAAGCAGCTCCTTCAGTAACAGTACCTTTTAATACTGTGTACATGTTTGAGAAATCTGGTGTTCCAATAACAGCAGAAACAAGAGGCATGATTACATCATTTACAGCACTAGTAACAATTTTACCAAATGCACCACCAATGATTACCCCTACTGCAAGGTCCATTACGTTCCCCTTGACAGCGAATTCTTTAAATTCTTTTACAAATCCCATAGTCTTCTTTTTTTTTAGTATTGAGTTTAAGTGTGCAAAAATAGAACAATTTTATTCTTCATAAAAAATTCTTTTTACACGTTGTGCGACACTTGTCAATATTTCATAAGGAATTGTGTTTATTTTGTTCGCAATTTGCGTAACCGGAAGCTTTTCTCCGAAAATAATCACCTCATCCTCTTCAACACAGTCAATTGCAGAAACATCAACCATCAACATATCCATACAAATGGACCCTGCAATTGGTGCTTTTTTGCCATTGATTAATACATAACCAACACCATTTCCCCAAGAGCGATGTACTCCATCTGCATAGCCAATTGGCACAGTAGCAATCTTCGTTTTACCAGTTGCTCTAAAGCGTCTTCCATAACCAACGCTTTCTGCATCCTCAATTTCTTTTATCTGCATAATTCGAGTTTTTAAAGTACTCACATTATGCAACTGCTTCATCTCCTCTTCATCATTTCCAACCCCATATAATCCTATACCAACGCGAACCATTTCCATTTGATATTCCGAGAAATTATATACTCCAGATGTATTCAAAATATGGCGTATTGGCTGTATATTTAAACTGCTCATTAAATAATCAGCATTCTTTGTAAACATGCCTATTTGGTCCAAAGTAAACTCACGGTACTCTGGCATATCACTTGACGATAAATGTGAAAATATAGACTTAACCTCAACCACATTTGTCGTTTTCAGCACGTCTATTAAGTCATCTAATTCATTGGTCAGAAAACCATGTCTATGCATACCCGTATCCAACTTTATATGGATAGGATATTGATAACAATTGCGTTCACGAGCAACTTTCAAAAAGGCATTTAATTCCCTTACAGAATACACCTCCGGTTCTAAGTCATAAGCAATCATAGCCGAGAATGCGCTAATCTCAGGATTCATCACTATAATCTTTGTATTCACCCCAGCTTTACGCAAGTCAATACCTTCATCGGCAAATGCTACTCCTAAATAATCAACGTTTTCATGGGCTAATAACTTTGCAATTTCAAAACTACCATTACCATACCCAAAAGCCTTAACCATCACCATTACCTTAGTATTGCTTTCCAACTTAGAACGGTAAAAATTCAGATTATGACGAATTGCATTCAAGTTAACCTCCAACACAGTTTCATGTGTTTTTGTTTCCAACACACTTACGATTTTATCAAATCTAAACGCTCTTGCTCCTTTTATCAAAATAGTCTCATCAGAAAAATCCTCAACAGACATCTTTTGTAAGAACTCTTCCGTAGTCTTAAATAAATAAGTATTCGGAATACCATACAGATACTTAGAAATACTATCCCCAATTCCGATTAATCGAGTGATATTATTATTCAGAAGTAATGAACGAACCAAACCATACAATTCAGCTTCTTCAAAACCACTTCTAAAAACATCCGATAAAATAACCGTTTTTGATTTATTGATTTTATGTTTCTCTAAAAAGTCAAGTGCAATAACCAACGATTGATAATCCGCATTATAAGCATCGTCAATTAAAGTACAATTGTTCAACCCATCTTTTAATTGTAAACGCAATTCAACAGGATATAACAATTCAATGCGATGTTGGATTATTTCAACTGAATAATCTAACAGCAACATCGTATTAATACAAGTCATGATATTGCGAACAGAGGAATCATCTAAAAAAGGAAGTTTCACCTCAAATGGCATACACCCTTTTTGAGAAACAACTAAAACATCTCCTTGAAACGACGCAAAGACAGAAGCATCCTTAGTGTCAAAACTCCAACTAAATAATTTATCCTCCGGAAGATGATTAACTACTCGGGCATCATATTCACAGATTACTTTGTCAACATTTGTAAACAACTTGATTTTCTCTTGAATCTTTTGCTCCACACTTTCAAACCCTTCACTATGTTCTTCCGTAATAGCAGTCAAAATCCCAATCGTTGGTTTTACGATAGACTCTAAGCGTTCCATTTCGTCAACAGTAGAAATACCTACTTCAAATATACCAAGATTATGTTTTTCCTCAATTCCAAAGACAGAAAGAGGAACCCCTGTTTGAGAATTATAACTCTTAGGGCTTTTAATAATTGAGAACTCTCCATTAAGCAAAAAGTTCAACCATTCTTTCACCACCGTTTTTCCTTTACTCCCTGTTATTCCAATAACGGGCAATTGAAAATGGCTACGATGAAAATTAGCTGCCTTTTGAAAAGCAGCTAATGTATTATTCACTTTAAAATAAACTACATCAGAAGTAGTATTAAGTGTTGTATCTTCTGACACCACAAAATACTTCACTCCTTTAGTGATTAACTCTTCTATATATAAGTGTCCGTCGTGGTTCTTCCCTTGCAAAGCAAAAAATAACGTATGCTCGTCATTTAGTAAAGACCTACTATCAACAGAGATATTTGTTATAATCAAATTATCTTGGGCATTCCCTCCCAAAATCTCTGCTCCTAAAAACGTACAAAAAGCATTCGTATCAATATTCATTACTATTTTTTATTTCAAAAAATTCTACTTGCAAAAGTAAAGAGAGTTTTCTTTTGTTTATTTTGAAAATGCGCAATATTTAAAACTAAAGATTACACTTAATATAAGACCAACCTTGTTCTTGCTTTTCAATAATATCAACTAATCCCGATGGAACAAAAGCTACATCAGTAATAATATCTTCTTCTGAAATCATTCTGGCATTCATTGTATTCTGGCAAGCAAAAAACTTAATTCCCTTTTGCATTATCGTTCTCAATCCTTCCCCTACCATTGTTTTACTCTTGCGCACCATTCCAATACCAGGTCCGTGTACTACTACATGAATAACTACATCGTCTCCCCAATGGTTCTTCACATTCGTAACATAAGTAATCAAAGCATTTTGCTCAATAATATTGTCTGTGTTTAATTGAAAAACTACTTTGTGATTAGCTTCTTTCATAATCTTGTCTTTTAAATTTATGTTTTAATTTTTGGTGTTATAAAGCTATGAAAAACCTTAGTAATAGTTCTGCTTATTACAAAATATCTTTTTTACAGTAGTGTATCCTAAGTTACAAACTCTCTCATTTTTAATAGAGACCTTTGTACTATTATTAATTCTTAAACAATAAGAAAATGAATTGGATATTTGAGCCGTGGCCGTGGTATCTTGGTGGATTATTTATCGCAATCACCTTAATATTATTATTACTACTTGGTAAATCATTTGGTTTCTCATCAAACTTGCGAACTATGTGTTCGATGATGGGAGCAGGAAAAACGTGCGACTTCTTTTGCTTTAACTGGAAAGCTCAGACGTGGAACTTGCTTTTTTTAGTAGGAACTATCGCAGGAGGATTTATTGCTTATCACTTTTTAAGTGTTGATGCAGCAGCTATTCCTTTAGGAGAAAACACTATTCAAAAATTAAATGAATTAGGAATTGAAAGTGCTGGTAAAGCCTATGTACCAACAGAACTTTACAGCAGTGAAACATTCTCATCTTTAAAGAATATTGGGATTTTAATCTTAGCTGGTTTCTTTGTTGGGTTTGGTTCTCGTTATGCAGGAGGATGTACATCAGGTCACGCAATCAGTGGATTGAGCAACTTACAATTACCTTCGTTAATTGCAGTAATTGGTTTCTTTATTGGAGGACTAATTATGGTTCACTTATTATTCCCATTCATCTTTTAAAAAATATACACAATGAAAAAATTAGCCTATTTATTCGTAGGAATGATATTCGGAATTGGAATGTTTAAGTCAGGAGCAGCTTCTTGGTTTAGAATATATGAAATGTTTCAATTCGATAGTTTCCACATGTATGGTATTATGGGAACGGCATTGACCATTGCTGTTATAGCAACGCAAATCATCAAAAAGAAAAATATTAAAGACTTCTCTGGTAACCCAATTATTTTTACACCTAAAGAGATGAGTATCCCAAGATATTTATTTGGAGGAATAATCTTTGGATTAGGATGGGCACTTGGAGGAGCATGTCCAGGACCGATGTTTGCTAACTTCGGAGCAGGATTCTATTCAATAATCTTCGCTATTGTTGGAGCATTACTTGGTACTTGGGTCTATGGATTAGTGAGAAAACACTTACCTCATTAATCAGCAATACTTAGCTTTTGAAATAATAAACACATCCAGCATCAAATAAATATTCGCTGGCACTTAATGGCACTTCGCTGGCATATTTCTGGCACTTTACCCCGAAAAACAGCTGTTTTCTCGGAGAAATGTGCCAGAATACTGCCCATATTGTCCTATTGTACAATATTGTTACACCCTCGTTTTTTGTATTATTTCACTCATTTTCAAAACACAACAACTTTTATTAATTTATATAATTCCTTTTAAGATTGCAATAAAATTGATAAGTTGCTTTAAATAAAGTAATTTTAAAACCCAAAACCGTCTTATTCAATCTCTATGGAACATATTGTCAAAACGAAATACCGATACATCTTTGAAGAGGATTTGTTAGAAGAAATCATAAAGGTTTCTACTATTAAAGATTTTAAAGAAGGCGAAAGACTAATGGAGATTGGTGAGTATATCAAGAAAATTCCATTACTTCTTTCTGGAGCAATTAAGATAATAAGAGAGGACCAAAAAGAGGGAGAAATAGTCCTTTATTACATCGAACAAGGCGATACTTGCGCCATGACATTGACTTGTTGTTTAGGCGAAACCAAGAGTCAAGTGCGCTCTATTGCAGAACGCGATGGTAGTGTAATATTGGTTCCTGTTGGCAAAATGGACGAATGGTTAGTGAAATACAAAAGCTGGAGAAACTTTGTGCTGAATAGCTATAATAGTAGAATGAACGAATTGCTTTCTGCTGTAGATAGTTTGGCGTTTATGAATATGGAAGAGCGCTTGTGCAAATTACTTCAAGATAAAGCTAAGGTTTACAATAGTAGATTTATAAACAATACACATCAAGAGTTGGCCGAAGAGCTAAATACTTCGAGAGTAGTTATCTCTCGCATTCTAAAAACTCTTGAAAACAAAGGAATTATACAACTCAATAGAAAATACATTGAGTTACTTAAATCTCAGTAAAACACTATGGATTATACATCGTTAATAGGTTATTCTTTAGCCTTACTAATTGGTATTTCATTAGGATTAATAGGTAGTGGAGGTTCTATTCTTACCGTTCCTATTTTGGTTTACATAATGAAAATCGAGCCATTTGTAGCCACAGCTTATTCCCTGTTTATTGTTGGTTCTACCTCATTGGTAGGTGGTTTTAAAAACTTAATTGACAAAAAAGTTGATACAAAAGCTGTCGTATTATTTGGTATTCCTTCTTTAATATCTGTTTACATCACAAGAGCTTTTTTACTACCGTTGGTTCCCGATGTTATTTCTATTGCAGGTTTGCAATTAGATAAAAACATTGCACTTATGGTGTTGTTTGCAATTGTTATGCTTACATCAGCTGTGAAAATGATTAGACCCCGCAAAGAACAGGCTGTTGCGGAAACTAATCCAAACTTAGGAGGTTTAGTTATACAGGGATTATTAATTGGATTACTTGCTGGTACTGTTGGTGCTGGAGGAGGTTTTTTGATTATTCCTGCTTTGGTATTATTCTCTAACTTGCCAATGCGAAAAGCAGTAGGTACATCGTTGTGTATCGTGGCTATACAATCGCTAATTGGGTTCTTAGGAGATATTGGACACACTACTATGGATTGGGCATTGTTACTAACTTTTAGTGCAATTTCAATCATAGGTATATTTATAGGGATTTACTTGACTAAATTTGTCCCAGATAACAACTTAAAAAAAGGCTTTGGTTACTTTGTTTTAATTATGGCCGTTTATATTTTAATAAAAGAAGTGTTTCTTTAGATTGTAACTCATGTTACTGTACAATTCAAAACATCTTCTTAATTTTACTTTATAATAACAACAGAAATACACTACGATATGAAAATAGAACAAATTTATACCGGCTGTCTTGCTCAAGGAGCATACTACATTGAAAGCGAAGGAGAAGTGGCAATTATTGACCCCCTGAGAGAAGTTCAACCTTATTTGGACAAAGCAAATAAAGATAATGCTACGATCAAGTATATTTTTGAAACTCACTTTCACGCTGACTTCGTAAGTGGACACGTTACTTTGGCTGAAAAAACAAATGCCCCAATCGTTTACGGACCTAATGCTAATCCTTCTTTTAAAGCACATATTGCTAAAGATGGTGAAGTATTCAAACTTGGAAAAGTTACGATTACAACTTTACATACTCCTGGTCATACTATGGAGAGTACGACTTATTTATTGAAAGATGAGAACGGTAAAGACCACGCTATTTTTAGTGGAGATACGCTTTTCTTAGGTGATGTAGGTCGTCCTGACTTAGCTCAAAAAGCTGCTAACTTAACACAAGAGCAATTAGCTGCTACTTTATACCAAAGCTTACGCACGAAAATTATGCCATTGGCTGATGACGTAATCGTTTACCCTGCACATGGTGCTGGTTCTGCTTGTGGTAAAAATTTAAGTAAAGAAACTGTAGGTACTCTTGGAGACCAAAAGCTTACTAACTATGCGCTACGTGCGGATATGACTGAGGCTGAGTTCGTAAAAGAAGTGACTGACGGTTTATTACCTCCTCCTGCTTACTTCCCTTTAAATGTGAAGTTAAATAAAGAAGGATATGAAAACGTTGAGACGATTATCACCAATAATAAAAAACTTTCTCCAAAAGAATTCCAAGCGTTAGCTGATGATTCTGGAGCGTTAATTTTAGATGTTAGACCTGCAGCAGAATTTGCAGCTGGACACATTCCTGGTTCTATCTTTATCGGATTAGATGGGCAATTTGCTCCTTGGGTTGGTGCTTTAATCACAGATATCAAACAACCTATTTTAATCGTTTGTCCTGTAGGAAGAGAAGAAGAGGCTATTATTAGACTTTCTCGCGTTGGATATGACAATACATTAGGTTATTTAGAAGGTGGTTTTGCAAACTGGAAGAACGAAGGAATGGAATATGACACTGTTCAACAAGTTACTGCGGATGAATTAGCTAATAAAGTTAAAAACGAAGATATCAACATCTTTGACGTTCGTAAAGTAGGTGAATACAACGCTGCTCATATTGATTATAAAAATGTAAACCATACTCCGTTAGATTACTTAAATGATCATCTTGCTGAGTTCCCTACAGAGGAAACTTTCTTTATCCACTGTGCTGGAGGATACAGATCACTTATTGCGGCTTCTATCTTGAAAGCAAGAGGATTCCACAATATGATTGATGTAATTGGAGGATTCGGGGCAATTAAAAATACAGGTATAGCTTTAAAAGAAAGTACTTGTACTGCTACTTGTCCAACAACAGGAAAATAAAACAGAAATGAATAAATTTGAAGAACTAATAAATAGTGATCAATTAGTCTTAGTGGATTTCTTCGCCACTTGGTGTGGTCCTTGTCAGATGCTTGCACCTGTATTGGAAGAAGTGAAACAAACACTACAAGACTCTATCACAATTATCAAGATTGACGTTGATAAAAACCAAGCTTTAACAACACAATACAGTACACAATATCAAATGAGAGGTGTACCTACTTTAATGTTGTTTAGAAAAGGGAAATTATTATGGCGCCAATCGGGGTACATGGATAAACAAACTTTACTTGCTAACATAGAGCAATACAAGAATAATTACTAATGAAAAAGGCTTCCAATATTGGGAGCCTTTTTTACTTTACAACCTTTCATCTGTAAAAAAATATAATTACCTGACAATCAAAATAGTAGTTTATTTAAAATATTAATTTATATTTATTGTTCAATCACAAAAACTACAATATGAAAAGAATTTTTTACACGCTCTTGTTAGTTTCTGCAATGAGTGCTACCAATTATTCCTTCGCGCAACAAAAGGAGAAACCAACCTACGTGACGCAAGTAGAAGAAATCAAAGAATATAAACTTTCTAATGGATTACAAGTCTTACTTATTCCTGACGCTACTCAGAATAACTTAGCTGTAAATATTGTCTATAAAGTAGGCTCTAAACATGAAGGCTACGGAGAAAAAGGAATGGCTCACTTACTTGAGCACATGTTATTTAAAAGTACCAAAAACCTTGGAGATATTAAAAAATTAATCTCTGATAAAGGGGGTAACGCCAATGGAACTACTTGGTATGACAGAACTAACTATTATGAAATATTTCCTTCTTCTGACGAAAACTTAGCGTGGGCACTACAAATGGAAGCTGAGAGAATGATTTACGCTACTATTAAACAAGAAGACCTGGATAAAGAGTTTTCTGTTGTACGCAATGAATTTGAAATTGGCGAGAACAATCCAAACCGCGTGTTGATGGAACGAACAATTAATACTGCGTATTTATGGCACAATTACGGACTTAGTACTATCGGTTCTAAAGAAGATATTGAACGTGTAAAAACTCCTCAATTAAAACGCTTTTATGAAAAATATTACCAACCAGATAATGCTGTACTTATTGTAGCTGGTAATTTCAACGAAAAAAGTGCTCTAAATTACATTGAACAATACTTCTCTGTTATTCCAAAACCTACACGTGTTCTTGATGAGATTCTTACTGTAGAGCCTGCTCAAGATGGTGAAAAATACGTAGAGGTAAAACGCGCTGGTGATAGCCAACACATCAATGCTTTATACCACACTGCTTCTTATGCAGACAAGGATTATGCTGCTCTTGCTGCATTAAGACATATTCTAATAAATGACCCTTCTGGTTATTTATATAAAAGCTTAGTTGCTACTAAAAAAGCAACAAGTCTTAGTGCTATGAGCCCTACTGTTAGAGATGCAAGCTTTATGCTTTTTAGCTTTAATATTCCTTCTCAAAATAATCTACAAAATACACTTGTGGATGTAAAGAACGAGTTAAATAAAATATCGCAAAATACTTATACACAAGAAGATTTAGACCGTGCAAAGACAAATATTCTTAAAGGTTATGAGAATATGAAAAACAACACGATTGGTTTAGCCATAAACCTAACGGAAATTGTTGGTGCTGGTGATTACCGTTTAGGTATGATATTTAGAGATAATGTAGAAAACTTGACTTTAAACGATATTAACCAAGTAGCAAAAAAATATTTTAAAGAAAATAATAGAACTGTTGGACTATTTATCCCTTCTAAAGATGAAACAAGAGTAAAACCGAATGAACTTTTAGATAGTGATATTACAAAATTAGTAACGAGCTATAAAGGAAAAGAACAAGGTGAAAGCCTACGTCCATTTGAAGCTTCTATTGCTAATTTAGAAAAACACTTTACTCATGGTCAATTATCTAATGGATTAAAATATGGATTCATTGATAAAGATATAAAAGGAGAAAAGGTATCTATTTTCCTTTCTTTGCCTATTGGAAATGAAAAAGACCTACAAAACAAAAGCTATATTGGGACATTCACAGCAAACTTAATGACTGCTGGTACTAAAAACTTGTCAAAGCAAGAGATTAAAGATAAACTTGATCAATTAAAATCAAATGTAAGTTTTAGATTTGGTGAGCAAACATTGTCTGTTAGTATTTCTACTTACAGAAATACATTAGAAGAAACAATGTCTATTGTAAATGAATTAATCAATAACCCTATCTTCCCAGAAGACGAATTAGTTAAACTACAAGCTCAGTATAAATCTTATTTAGAAAGCAACTTGAACGACCCACAAGCTTTGGCTTCTATTGAATTAGAGAAAGCAACCTCAAACTATCCTAAAGGTAGTATTTATTACGCTTCTTCTATTCAAGAAGACCTTGATGGATATGCTGCTATTACAGTGAAAGATTTACAGTCTTTTTATAATAACTTCTTGGGAGCTAATAATGGTGTAGTATCTGTTATTGGAGCTAATGACCTTGAAAAGGTAAAATCATTACTTGATAATACTTTTGGAAAATGGAATAGTAAAGCTAAGTATGAGAAAGCAAAACCTACTTATTTCGCTACAAAAGAAGCTAAAAAGATCATAGAAACTCCAGATAAGGAAAATGCTGCTGCAATGGGAGCTATCTCTTTTGAAATGAATAATCAAGATGCTGATTATCCTGCTTTAGTTTTTGCAAACGAAATCTTAGGTGGAGGTGGTTTTATGACGGCAAGAGTTCCTCAACGTTTAAGAGAAAAAGAAGGGATTAGCTATGGAGCTGGAACTTATGTTTCAGTACCTACAGACCCAAAAAACAATGTTTCTTCATTTGGATTCTATGCTTTCTTAAACCCTACTAAACGCTTAGATGTAGAAAATGCTATGAATGATGAGCTTTCTAAAATTATCTCAAAAGGTGTTACAGAGGAAGAAATGACAAATAACAAAATTGGATGGAAAAACTCAAGACAAACAAACTTAGGTAATGACGGATACTTGATGTCTTTATCTAATGACTTCTTGATGTACAACATTCCATTTAATGAATTTGAAAAATTAAATTCTCAAATTGAAAAATTAACAGTTAAACAAGTTAATGACGCAGTTAAAAAATATATAGTACCGTCTAAAATGACTACAATATATGCTGGAGACTTTAATAAAAAATAAGCAATAATATTTTAAAGAAAACACCCCTTATCTCTATGTTTGATAAGGGGTGTTTTTATTAACAACTAAAATCATATCCACCACTCCCGGCAAGATATAAATAGTGTTTTGCTTCTTTTGACAAATATACTTCTATCACTTTCTGCTCGTAATCTGCAGATGTATCAAACACAAAATCAAGTTTGCCATCTCCATCTAAATCACCTACAAATAGCAATTGAACAAATGTATTATTAAACATTGGAATATCTAATACCATCTGTTTCTGTGATCCATCTATACTGATATACAGTTTATAGTTCTCCAATTCTCTAAATTCTTTCGCTCCTTCACTCGAATCATCTGTGTAGTTATATGTATTTTTCACAATACCTTCCGCTTCAAACGCATAAGTATGTCCTTTATACTTATACTCATATACTTCACCTGGCCATAATGGCTTATTTTTAATAGGCAAAGAGACCACTTTTCCTTTCTTGACTATCTTATTAGGTGAAAAGAAAAACAAAGGCTCCTGTTCCTCTGGAGAGAATACACCAATTTGATTCTCACCTGTACATTCGTTTAATATAGGCTCTGTCAAATTATAATCTGCTTGTTGAACTACAAAATGAGTCTGATCTACTTTTCTAAATTCCAACCAATTTTCATTAATTGAAGAATACACTTCCTTCATATCTTCATCATAATAAGCTGGTAAAAGGACTTCAATCACTTCTTTCTCTTCTTTACCAAAAGCATCTTCAAAATTATTGACATCTGTAGTCTCTTCTTCTGTAGCATTCACCTCTTCAACAGGGTTTTGCTCTGTAACATTCTCTGTATTTGTGGTTTCCTTACAACTAACAAGTAAAAGTAAACCAAGTGCAATCAGTACTTTTTTCATAATATAAAGCGAGTTTAAGTAATTTTTGAGCAAAAAAAAACTATCATTTTACAGATAGTTTTTTTCATTATTTTAATTGACTAATTGTTAGTCATTCAATTTCAATACAGCCATAAATGCCTCTTGTGGAATCTCTACGTTTCCGATTTGACGCATACGTTTCTTACCTGCTTTTTGTTTTTCAAGTAATTTACGTTTACGTGAAATATCCCCTCCATAACATTTAGCTGTTACGTCTTTACGAAGTGCTTTTACTGTTTCACGAGCAATTACTTTCACTCCAATAGCCGCTTGAATAGGAATATCAAATTGTTGACGTGGGATAAGTTCTTTTAACTTCTCACACATTTTCTTACCAATTGTATAAGCGTTGTCTGCGTGCATTAAAGCAGATAAAGCATCTACTACGTTTGCATTCAACATAACGTCAACTCTAACTAAGTTAGAAGTACGCATTCCAATTGGAGAATAGTCAAATGACGCATATCCTTTAGAAACCGTTTTCAATCTATCATAGAAGTCAAATACAATCTCAGCTAATGGCATGTCAAACATTAACTCAACACGATCTTCTGTTAAGTAAGTTTGGTTTGTAATAATACCACGTTTGTCAATACACAAACTCATTACTTGTCCAACGAAGTCAGCCTTAGTAATAATAGTTGCTTTAATATATGGTTCTTCTACTCTATCTAATTTAGAAGGCTCAGGTAAATCTGATGGGTTATTTACTACAATGGCATCTTCTGGGTGCTTCTTAGTGTAAGCTAAATATGAAACGTTAGGTACCGTAGTAATAACTGTCATATTAAACTCACGCTCTAAACGCTCTTGGATAATCTCCATGTGTAACATTCCTAAGAATCCACAACGGAAACCAAATCCTAATGCAGCAGAACTCTCAGCGGTGAATACCAATGACGCATCGTTTAACTGCAATTTCTCCATTGAGTTACGCAATTCTTCATAGTCTTCAGTATCTACTGGGTAAATACCTGCGAATACCATTGGTTTTACGTTCTCAAAACCTTCAATCATATTTGAAGTTGGAACTTTTGCATCCGTAATTGTATCCCCTACTTTTACCTCTTTAGCTTCTTTAATACCAGAAATTAAGTAACCTACATCTCCTGTAGAAATCTCTTGCTTAGGAACTTGGTTCAACTTTAAAGTACCAATTTCATCTGCAAAATATTCTTTATTAGTAGCCATGAATTTAATCTTCTGTCCTTTTTTAATCTTACCATTGATAACACGGAAGATTACTTCAATCCCTCTAAAAGGATTGTAAACAGAGTCAAAAATAAGAGCTTGTAATGGCTCTTCTGGATCTCCTTTAGGAGCTGGTACTCTTTCAATAATTGCTTTTAAAATATCTTCTACTCCTAATCCTGTTTTACCAGATGCAGGAATAATATCTTCATAATCACAACCTAATAAGCTAACGATATCATCACTAACCTCTTCTGGGTTAGCACTTGGTAAGTCAACTTTATTTAAAATTGGAATAATCTCCAAATCATTCTCTAACGCTAAGTACAAGTTAGAAATAGTCTGTGCTTGAATACTTTGTGCTGCATCTACAATTAACAAAGCCCCTTCACATGCTGCAATAGACCTAGAAACTTCATAAGAAAAGTCTACGTGCCCTGGAGTATCAATTAAGTTTAAAATATATTTCTCGCCTTCATATACATATTCCATTTGAATCGCATGAGATTTAATAGTAATCCCTCTTTCGCGTTCCAAATCCATACTATCTAAAAGCTGATTTTGTTGCTCACGTGCAGTTACCGTTTGTGTAGCATCCAATAAACGGTCTGCTAACGTACTCTTTCCGTGGTCAATGTGAGCAATAATACAAAA
>JASLGC010000049.1 GCA_030150335.1 Flavobacterium sp. | reverse complement strand
AAATAAATATCAAAAGATGCAAATTACAATAATCTTTTTATTCATTTTCTGTTATTTATCATGTTTTCAACAAGATAAAAGGAACACCTTTGTAGTACAAAAACATAATAACCAATAATAAACACTATGAAACAAAGAGTTCCAATTTCTCAAATTATGGCTAAAGTTTTAATCGCTGTTCCTACAACGAAAAAACTAAGCGAAGTAAACCAATTATTCGCAGATTATAACATTAGACACATTCCTGTTGTTGAATCTGAAAAGATTGTTGGTATTATTAGTAGCAAAGATATTTTGAAAATAGGATATAGCCACACCGACATGGATAAAGATGCATTAAATGCTATTTATGATGCTTACAAGTTAGAAGACATCATGACTAAAAATCCTATCGTTGTAAGCGATGATACAAATATCAAAGAAGTAGCTGAGTTATTTGCAAAACAACACTTCCACTCGCTTCCTATCGTAGGAAAAGACAATAAATTAGAGGGAATTGTAACAACTACAGATTTGATTAACTATCTAATCGCACAATACTAAGATTAATAATCCCCTTTATTAATATACCGATTCATTAATAGAAATCCTCGTCTTCCCCGACGAGGATTTTTTTGTTTAAAAACTTTTCAATACTACTATCAACTACTCATCTATGACAGCAATTTTAGATAGTGTTTTTATGCTAACAAAACTTTGTAAATCAAAAATATTTTGCAAATCGCTTGTTTCCAATCATTTTTGATTATACTTTTGCCCTGTATTTCGAATCACAATAAGTGATACCAACCGAGAGTAGCCTCCACGGTGGTCAAATAATACGGGATGACTGTCCAAAATAAACGTACAAACCCACCTTTATTTATCGAAGTACAATATTATTTAATTACATAAAATATTGTATTATGGAAAATTCCCAATTTGAAGAGACACAGTGGTCTCATTTGTCTGACCATGAATTTATTGGTCTATTAAGAGTCTTACCAAGACCAATTACTCAATTTACCAGAATTGAATTATTAGTTGAGTTTAACAATCGCCAATGGGATTATTCTTGCCTTGTGGACCACGCTGAATTATCTACTAATGCTACCCCTAAATTTCATCTTGACAACCAATTATTAATCAAAAACAACGTCATCTTTGAGAAACGTATTCAGAAACCTACACAAGTAGGAAATTTTTATCGAAATTACTTACACCCAGCTATCATTTCCTTGCAAAACAACCCTTTGTTACAAGGATTAGAATTAGTAACCTTCGATTACATTCGCGAACAAATGTATATGACAGACAGCACCTTATCAGTCATTACACCCGAACAGTTACCTGAACTTAAACCAAATCAAGTATTCGTATACATGCAACTGAACGGAAAAACCTTTCCAACTTCATCAGAATTAGAACCATTTATCAAGAATAAAACTAAGGTAATATATCATAGACAAGCAGGTTTTAGAATGTTTGGAGAGTTTGAAGTCATTTAAACTCGAATAGAAAAAACAACTATTCAGAAAATAAATAATGTTATCTATGGGATTAAAATGCAGTGTTAGAAAAACAAAAGATTGTAGGATATAGCAATATCTGGTTGTAAGTAGTAAAAAAATGTATAAAATACTTACGACGGTTGCACTTATATTGCAACAGCCACTTTCTTAGGTTTGGCAACCTCAACCCTTATTCTAAAAGAATAAAAGAATCTTATAATTAAGATATAACGAAAAAACACTCTATAACAAGAGTGTTTTTTTATTTCTAAATACACATATAAAAGAAAATAGAAACTTCAGATTATCCACATAGTTGTTTTTTAAAACATTTGATTTAATATTATAATTCACAGTCAAAAACTAACATTAAGCAATGTTTGTCTATCCTACAGAGTTTATATCACAAAAAGAGGGAGCACATGGCCCCCTCTTCTTTAAAGTTAAAGTGTAATTGTCCCCCCAACAATTTTACTTATTACTTATTAAATCTTTAAAATCAAGTTTCTCTACAAAAGCAGGTTTAACTTGTTCTACCATTAATGGCTTCTTCACGCTAAACGCTGACTCTAACACAATATCGCGACTTGATTTACCAACCAATACTTTATATGTTCCTGCATCTGCAATCCACTGACTCTTATCAGTGTGAAACGATGCAATTTCTTTAGCACCTATTGTTAAGTGCAAAACTTCTGATTCACCTGGTTCCAACAATTTCGTCTTTCCAAAATCAACCAACACTTTAACTGGCTTATCAATGCTCCCTTTTGGTGCACTTACATAAAGCTGAACAGCCTCTTTTCCTGCAACTTTCCCTGTATTTGTTACCTTCACAGAAACTTGAATATTCTCTGCAAACTCTTTTTTATCCATTTTCAGATCACTGTAATCGAAAGTTGTATATGACAACCCAAACCCAAACGGATATGCAGTTTCAATATTAAAAGTATCGTAATAACGGTACCCTACATAGATTCCCTCCGTATATCTTATATCTCGATAATCTGAAGAAGCCGAAGCAAAGAAACTATCTACAGAAGGCACATCATTATACGACTTTGGAAAAGTAGCTGTTGTTTTAGCAGAAGGATTCACCTTACCACTCACGATATCAGCCAAAGCATTTCCTCCCTCAGCACCTGCAAACCAAGTAACTAAAATAGCATCTACCTTATCACTCCAAGACGTATTCATTACACTTCCTACGTTCAACACCACAATCACTTTTTTATTTAACTTTCTATAAGCATTAGAAATACGAGTCAGCAATTGCTCCTCCTCTTTCGTTAGATTATACTCTGTTTCAACATTCAAATCTTGTTCTTCAGCAGAATTACGTCCAAAAGTTAATATCGCTACATCCGTATTCGCAGCAGCTTGAGCCAACTCTTCATCCGAAATATTCAATTGCGCAATCACTCCCAACGGAGCCAATTTATTCAACTTAGAACGACGCTCAATATCTTTTACCTCTTCTTCTTCCACATACGCCACATATTTATCAAGTAGTGGTTGGTACAATTTAAACCCAGCATATTGCAACCCTTCGTGAATTGGCACATCATAAGAAGTAGTAACCTCACTACTCCCAGTTCCTCCAACTACCAAATGATACGACCCCACGCCAAATGTACCAATACGCATTGTTGAAGCAAGCGGAAGTGCATTTGCATTCTTAAGCATTACCGTACCTTCAGCTGCAATTTTACGAGACACAGCTGCATGTGCTTTCAAGTCAGGATTATCGCTATAAACATATTTCAATGGTGTAGGTGACTTTGCAACTAAACGCAACACATTTCTCACTGCAAAATCTAAATCCTTTTTCGAAAGTTTTCCTGTTTTTACATCTTCCAATGCTGCCTCTAATTGAATTTTAGAACCAGGCATAATCAAGTCATTTCCAGAGCGAATTTGAGCTGACACATCGTTTGACTGATTCCCAGCACGAATAACCTCCACACTTGAAAAACCAGAATACCAATCTGTCATTACAAGTCCTTTAAATCCCCATTCCTCACGTAGTAATTGGTAGTTCAAATCTCTTCTCTCACTTGTGTAAACATTGTTTAATTTATTATAAGAAGTCATTATTGTCCACGGTTGTGCACCTCTAACAGCAATTTCAAACGGTCTTAAATACAATTCTCTCAATGCACGTTCACTCACTAATGAGTTACTAAAAAGTCTATTGCGCTCAGCATTATTAGCTGCATAATGTTTAAGAGAAGTTCCAATACCCAACTCCTGAACTGCATTAATCAAGTTCATCGCCATCACACCAGCTAATACTGGGTCTTCAGAGAAGTACTCAAAATTACGTCCTCCAAGTGGATTACGGTGAATATTTACCCCTGGAGCTAATAATACATCAATACCATACTCTTTAGCCTCAGTTCCCAAAGCCCTACCAATTTCTTGAGCAAGTTCTTTATTCCAAGTCGATCCTAAAACCGTTTCAGAAGGAAAAGCAGTCGTATAAAAAGTTTTCGTAGTTCCCTCTCTCAACGGATTAATACGAATTCCAGATGGACCGTCACATACAATAATATCAGGAATTCCAAGGCGTTCCACATCATGCGTTTGTCCACCCGCACCAGGAACCCTACCATCAATAACCCCAAGGTTACCAACATTGTCCATTCCTCTACCAATAAGTAATGAAATTTTTTCTTCATCAGTCAATTTCAACAATAGTTGATCTATTTCAGCATCTGTATATAGCAGAACTTGCTTAGAGGATTCAGGCTGTGATTTTTTTTGTGCAATAGATTCTTGCATCCCACATAGTAGTAAGAATGCAAGCAGATAGGTTAGGTTTTTCATTTTTTTTATTATGTTTTGTTACTGTAAAATTCAAGTTTAAAACACATATTTCATGTATAAAGCAAACCTATTCCTTTAATTAAGAGATTTCAATACGTATTTTCACGTATTCTTAACTAACTAAAAATTAATCATATAACTCTTCTAAAGTCATCACTCTATTTGTAAGTGCATATAGAATAACTCCAATGAAGTTTTTGGAGTTTGTCCTCTCCATCAGATTTCTTTTGTGCACCTCAACAGTACGCAAACTGATGTTTAATTCATCCGCAATTTCTTTTGCAGACAATTCCTTTGCCGTTAATTTAATAATATATTTTTCTCTAAGAGAGATGTAAACTACATCATTAAACTGATACAGTCCTTGATGAAAAAGCCTTAATTTCTCAAGAAATCCTTTAGGATTATGTTTATCCACGAATACAATATGAGGACCAATATATATTTCTTTCGCTGTTCTAATCAACAGTCGCTTAATCCTCTCATAGTGCTTTTCTTCAATTGGGTGCTCACTATTTCCCTTACTTTTCTCATGGTCAAACAAGTCAAAAATAACAACCCGTATGTCAGGGAATAAATCTTTTAATAGACCATAAAAAGGAACATTCAAATGATAGATCAAATTGTGACTTGCAAACAACACATCAACGGGATTCTTTTGCAGATCAGCCAATAACTTATTTGGACAACGCGCTTCAAATATTGCTTGTATCGGCTCTCGCCACGAAGACATACAAGCGATATCCTCAGCTAAAAATTTGTAATCTTCTGTAATTCCAACTATCATATTTTAAGCCATTTATATATATAAATATAGTGAATAAATGACATAAAGTGACTTAAATCAACACATTAAAAGATTAATATCTCACATTGAGATTCCATATACAGTCTAAACATTGAAATAGCATTTGAAAGAAAAAGTAGTAATTTCAGATAATAGCTCTAATTAAAACGAATTTGAAATCTTTTAGGTCAATATTATAATTAAACTCTTTGTTCTGACTAAATATAGGCGCCAAATATTATTAACTCACCCCATTGTCAACAAATATTTTCCTCTACTTTTCCCTATACTCCTCTCCCGTTTCCAAATTAATGTAAAAATAACGCTCTCCTTGTTCGGTGCGTTGCTTTACCAAACCATCAGCATAGATACTTACATACGTCTTTTGTCCCACTTGCTGTTTCGTCGTATTGTTGTAGATACTATAAACCCCATCTTTATCCCTCTGCAATGCATATAAACCACGTTCACTATCCAATAAAGAAAGAGCTGTATATTCAGGAGTAATCTCCCACTTCTGAGCAGTGCGACTCCACAAACCATAGCGCTCTTGGTTGTCAGTAATACGTTTTAATCGAATGACAAACAAATCATTTGAACCTGAAATATACCTGACTTTATGCAACTTCCACCCTTTCTTGATATTGTCAGATGGCACAACCATTGACGGGCTTGGCCACACCAAATAACCAACCTGATCTGAAATAAAGAAATTATCTACAGAAATCTGTGTATACACATTTCCTTTGTCGTCCAAATACATCCAATCATACGCCCAAACATCGTGATCATAATTAAACTTACCCAAGATAAAATAAGGAGAATTATTCACAGAATAAACTAAACTCACTTCTTTTAAAAACGCCTCTTGCTCTGCTGTTTCGATTGCAATTTTCTTTGGAAAAGCCTTATCGTACTGTGGGTAAACATAAGTGTTATCGTTCTTATCATCATATAGTATTTTAGGAATACGCGGAGGATATCTATCGAGATTGATAGAGTCTAAAATCGTATTTCGATCATCAATAAAAACCGAAATCGACGTTTTTCCAGTCAAATTATTCAAAACTGCTTGATTTGTTTTCACATTCCAAATATCAAACTTATTCTTACCAAAAAGAATATATCGACCTTTATCTAACACATCGTCAACAGCTGATTTTATTCTTTTAAATCGTTTGTTTTCAATCCGATATAAATCACCATTCCATACAAAATGAAGTTCATCCAAAGCATACACAGCAAAGTTAAAATCATTACTTCTCTCCTCTACATTTTTATCAAAAAGCAACTGATCCGTTTCTAACACACGAACCTCTACTCGCTTGTACTCAGCGGTTTTCTTGACAGTTCTACTCATTATATTCCAATCTCTCTTCCAAATGGGTAGCTTTTTATCAAATGGCGTTTCCTTGATTACCAACGTCAAACCATTAACTTCTTTGAGATACAAATAACTATTTGTATATGGAACAACAAACTTCCCTGTTTTATCAATAATAGCCGATTGAGCATCCGCATTCTCTACTATAGCATATCCCGTTTTTATGAAAGGAGTAGCTTTCGTAAACTGCTCGTTTATCACAGTATTCATAGAACCATCCACATAAGTATACGTATTGTTTTTTGTCAAAAAGGGAACCAACATAAGATCAGTTTTAGTTTGTATAATATTAGGTTGTTGTCCAAAGGCAGTTATGCTGAAAATTGCGATGCATATCTTTAAAACATTTTTTATCATAACAGATTATTTTAGTTGTTTCTTTTTTACGAGCACATCGAATTACAGCAAATAAGTATCCTTAAAAAGAGGAAAATCGTATTAATAGAAAAGAAAGATATAAAAAAAACATTACTCCATTATATTTGTTAAGAATCAATTACCACAAAGAATTTGACATCTGCCTTAAATTAAATTAGCTTTACTGCTATTCTTTTGTAATATAAAATATCAGAAGTAAACCTTTATAATCTCAAGAAATCAAGATGAAAGTAGCTATCATAGGAGCTGGAATAGCAGGATTAACAATGGCGATTGCCTTAAAAAGAGCCAATATTCCCTTTGTTATTTACGAAGCCGCTAAAGAGATCAAACCCGTTGGAGCAGGAATTGCTATAGCTAACAACGCTATGCAGGTGTACCAATATCTCGGAGTATCTGACAAACTCAATGCACAAGGTGTCCGCATATCTACCGTTAAGCTTACTGATTTCAATTTGAACCTATTGAATAGTACAGACCTCACTCCTTATGAACAGCAATATCAATTGGCTAATATCGCTATACATCGAAGCGAATTACACCAAGTACTACTTGACGAAATAGGTATAGAACACGTAGTTCTTGGCAAACGTATTCACAATATAGAAAAGCAAGCGAACGGGATTTATGACCTTACGTTTACAGACAACAGCAAGGTATCTCACGAATACGTGATTGGAGCAGACGGCATACGCTCTAAGGTTAGACAATTAATCTTTGGTGACCAACCTTTGCGTGATGCTAAGCAGGTTTGCTGGCGAGGAGTTCTCGATTTTGACCTACCTGCTACACATGACCATGCAGCCCTTGAAGGTTGGGGAAAGGGCAAGCGTTTTGGTTTTGTAAAACTGGACAGCAGACAAGTCTATTGGTACTTTTTAGTTGACGAGGACAAATATATACGTCACCCTGAATTGACAGACCATCTAAGTGATTGCAATCCATTGGTTGCAAAGATGATTCAGCAAACACCTACTTCAGAAATATTTATCGACAAAATATATGACTTACAACTTATGCAGGAATGGTATAAAGATAAGGTTTGCCTCATTGGCGACGCTGCTCATGCTACTACGCCAAACTTGGGACAAGGTGCTTGTCAGGGCATTGAGGATGTGTACGTTATTAGTAAGCTATTGGAGCATATTCCATTAGATAAAGCTCTTCATAGGTTTCCAATTATCCGCCGTAAAAAAGCACACAGTATTGTACGCAATAGTTGGGAATTAGGCAAAATAGCACAGCTTAGCAATCCAGTGTTAGTTTTTACTCGCAATACTGCCTTTAAGGTATACCTGCTTTTTTGAAGGATAAACAGATGCGAGAGATGTTTGAGTTGGATGATATTTAGCAAAATTTAATAAATCATTGAAACACACTTAGCTAATTTCTGCTAATGTGTGTATTCAATCATAGCTATTCCCATTAAAATCCGTTTACAAAGCGTATGTGCTTCGAATAAAACCCTTTATATACGCAGGGATTACGGACAATACTCGGAAAAAAGTCGAACAGATGTACATCCAATAACCAAATATCCTGTCTAGGGAAGTATAAAAAGCGGAAATACACTTTTTAAAAAGTGACTCATTTGCCTCGATAATCCTTTTATTAAACTAACAAATTGATAATTACTAACTCATATTGGGTATTTCGGTCGGACCGTGCCACCTATTTCGGTCAAATGGTGCCACTTTGAAAAGTCATACAATAATACGAAAAAGTTATTTCAAACTCTAAAAGTTTGTCTTCCTCATTGATTCACCATTAAGGTCAATTCTATGCGAAGAGTTCACTATTCTATCAAGAACAGCATCAGCAATAGTGTTTTCACCAATTAACGGATACCAAGCAGATACAGGTATTTGTGATGATAAGATAATAGAAGCCTGATTATATCTTTGATCAACGATATCAAAGAGTACTTCTCTGATAAGGTTGTCAAAAGGTTGTAGTCCAAAGTCATCTAAAATAAGCAAGTCACATTTAAGTACCTTCTTAATTTCCCTCTGATAAGTTCCATCTATTTTACTTGATTTTAGAAGGTTAAATAAGTTAGCAGTATTAAAGTATAGTACTTTGTGCTGCATTAAGCAAGCTTGATAACCTAAGGCTTGAGCTAGATAGCTTTTACCTACCCCACTAGCCCCAGTTATAATAATATTCTGTTTTTTTAGCATAAAGTCTAAGGTAGTTAATCTATTAAAAGCATTTTTGTCAAGGTTTCTGTGATGGGTATAGTTGATATCTGCTATACTAGCACTTTGTCTAAAGTTAGCTTGCTTGATTAATCTCTGTACTTTTCTGTTTTGTCTATTTTCATATTCATGATCTGTTAGTAAGGCAATATATTCATCTATGGTAAAGGATGAGATTGTATTGTCTTTAAGGTGCCTGTTGTGTAGTAAAGCCATGTCATTTAATCGCATTGCTTTTAGCTTTTCAATTGTCTGATTGTTATCCATATAATTAATTATTAAAGTTTATTGATAAGAAGAAGCTCCTCTAATATTGGTGTGTGAAGGGATGTGGGGTGTATTAGCATTAAGCTGTTGTATTGTTTCTTGATTGAGATCCATCTTGTGATGAAGGATGTTTTTGATGTGGGTATAGGTGGCAATATTTTCTTTTAAAGCTAGTTCGCAAGCATTATCTAATCTTTGTGAGCCATAGCTTTTAGATAACTGTATTAATCCCATAACTCGTTTATATCCTATCTCCGGATACTCAACGTTATCAAGTACTCTTTCTACACATTTAACTACATTATATCCATGTAATTCCGCTTGCTTCTTAAAGAACTCAGGACTCCAATTGGTATAGTATTGGTGTGTACTAGATAAATGTTCCTTCTCTGTTGTATAAATCCCTTTAGCAAAGCTTCTTTTATGCAATGCTATACGCAAGTGATT
>JASLGC010000328.1 GCA_030150335.1 Flavobacterium sp. | reverse complement strand
ATCCAATAGATATGTATGCAGTACGGTAATCTCCTTTCCTAAATAAGAAAAAGGATTAGCCTCAACAAATATAACATGCCCCTCATCAATCAAAGAATCTATCTTCTTGATATAATCATCAACAGTCAATGTTAAATCTTTTTTCAAAGGGTATTCAGTCCGTGTGACTTTATGTATCAAACTAAATTCAATCATAGCTGACGTTATTTGCTTTAAAGCATTTCGTGATAACCCAAACAATGGGTTATAATGTTTTTTTAGTATTTCGTCTGGTGTTTTCATATATCTTTTTCTTTTTTCTTTTTTAAAACCCGTGAGAAGCGGAGAGAATCCCACGGGAATAACCAATTATAAACCTAAATTATGAAGTTGTGGAGCGCAACGGTTTCGAACCGACACCACCTGCCCAGATGCAGTAACGCCCCAAATTGTCGGTCTATCCCGACTGTCTGTTTATTTTTTACGTAGATATCGTATTAATTCACGATATATAACAATTCCAAAAGGTATAACTATAATTAAACCTGCTATAAATAACATTGTAGCTCTCATTACTTCCTTTCTGTTATTGGTAAACCTGCTTCGGTTGGTATGTATATACGATCTCCAGCTTTAAGAGATTTCATACTTTCAATTTTTAAGTACTCCAAATACTCTTTATTTCCTTTTAGGGATTCGCCAACGATTTTGTTGGCTTCCGCAACCCCTTTTGCTCTTTCAATCTCTGCTTGCGCTTCTGCCTTAGCAATCTTAATTTTCGCTTCGGCTTGCAATGTTGCGCTTTCGTTTTCGGCCTTTGCAGTTTCAATTAACGCTTTCTTTGAGCTTTCAGCTTCTGCCAAAACCGCCTTACCGTTGTTTTCTGCATCCTTCAATCTTTGCTCTCGCGAGAAGTCATAGCATGATGTTGTTAATACTAAACATCCAATTACAAGTGATAATAATACTTTTTTCATATTTGTTTTTATTTAAATTTAAATTTTTTAAAAACCACCCAACATAGTAAACTAACAGGGTGGTCGCGATAATAATTTGCGTGGAGTCAGAAGGATTCGAACCTTCATCAATCTTAGCTACCTAAATACTAACCTTAATTAATTCAGTTAATACCGATCACGTTGCAGTGAGCTTTGCGCTTGCCAATTCCGCCACGACTCCAAATAAATAATCTTTTGAGTCTGGAACGATTCATAGCTACGTTCAATCACTATGAGATTTTCGAGAAAAGATTAAAAACTCGTTTGAGAAAGATAGAGGATTCGAACCTCTGAACCATTTACGGCTTATGATTTAGCAAACCACTGCATTCGTCCACTCTGCCAATCTTCCTGACTAACCCTATCTAGTCCTTGCCAAAGGAAATACGCATTACCTAACCATAGGACTGATAAATCAGTAGCGAATCGAACACTCTGCGTATCACAACTAAGGTTACACTTGGCTTGTGTATGCAGTTTGTACCGTGCATAATTTCGCTTGTCGCATTTACCTTTCATTAGCTAGATAGGGTATGTTTTTAAAAGTAGCGCAGTTTGAGTCTGCATCAATTATACATCCATATATCGAAACGAGTAAGTACGGAGCTTTCATTTTAGCTACTTCTATATTTTTAAAAAACAAGGTGTAGGCGCGTAGCGTCGCCTCGTTCTTAAGTTACCAGTTAGATTCAGTTCTCAGTGTTTTAACAACACATCACCTGCCTTTCTGTTTGGCTGCACGTTTAGGAAACTTGCCCTAGTACCACCCAGTAACCACCTTGCTTCTATATCTTTAGACTAACACCCTTGGCTTATAGGACGTTTAAAGCGCCCCGTAGAAAGATTTATCTACCCTTATTTGTTATTAATTACATCAACTCAACCCGTGAGTAGTGTTAGTCTTAATTTTTATTTCAAATAACTATTAGCGTTCTTGCTTATACAATATTACTTCATTAATTCCACACCACAAAATAAATTTGAAACTATTTATCTATATTCACACGGCTAAGTTATAGATAAAAATTATAACCCGTATTTTAGTGCCAACGGATGCGACTAATTCAAGGCGTAAACGAAAATATCAATTATGTTCATTGACAAAATAAAATCAAAATTCAGAGAGCAATTCCCGAATGTGAATTTCTCTAAGCAACGTTTAGAAGCTTTAGCAGAAAAAGTAAACGGATTAATTAAAGAAGAAAGCGAAATTGAAACGCTTTTAACATCGATTGACACGGTTCAACCATTCGCAGAAACAGCACGTTTAGATGATGTAGAGAGAAACGCTAAATCTAAAAAAACAGAAGTGACACCGGAGGTAACCCTAGAAAATGACGGAAAATCCGAATTAGCACAGTTACTCGAAAAGTTTAACTCACTTGAATCTAAACTAAACGAAGTCCAAACAACATCTGTAAAAGACAAACGCCTTTCTGCCTTTAATAAGTCTATCAAAAGCTTAACTAAAGAACAGCAAGATATTCGTTTAAAGAACTTCAATAGAATGAATTTTGAGAATGACGAGGATTTCAACGATTACATAACAGATACAACAACAGAAGTAAATGCTATTGTACAAGCTGAGAAAGACTCATCATCTAGTAATTACAAACCACAAGGAGCAGGCGAGCCTACCAATGTAACAGCAAAAGACTTGGAGAAGGCAACAGCAGTGGTTGAGGGTATGAATTTTTAACTTTATAAACACAAAATGGCAGTAGCAAATTTAGTAAATGAGCCACAGAACGTAAACCCAACAAGGGATAGTATCGTTATTGTGCGCATTTTAGATGCTGTGCGCGGAGGTGGAGCGTTAGATATGACAGGCTTTACGGATGAAATCGTAGAAGCAGGTCACGTAATCATTATTGAGGACGATTCTTACAAACCTTTAGGCGTAACAGGATCAGCTTACAAAGCATTAACAGGGGATCAAAAGTATGTAGGTGTATTAATCAACACTACTATGAATCCTACCGATGCAGGTATTTTAACACAAGGAACGGTTAACCCAGAAGCATGTAAGTACAAGCCTACAGCGGCAGTATTGGCAGGTTTACCATTAATTCAATTTAGAGCGGAGGTTTAAGATATGAAACAAACATTATTCCCACAATTCGTTGGGCAGTTAGGTTCTTTAACCTTAGCAATTAGTCAGAAAATCGACAAAGAAGCAGATAAGTATTTATACAAGTCGATGCTTATTCGTGAATATTCTATTGACGGGTCTTGGAAGTCATTAAATGAAGTTAACAGCTCAGTTATGGCTGATGTTGTAGCGTTCGACTCTCCACTACCATTAAAGCAACGCGATTCGTTTGGCTCTACAAGCGGAACAATTGCTAAGCTTGGTATGGAAATGCAGTTGAATGAGACTCAGTTGAAAGAAATTGACTCTATGATTCGTGCAGGTGGTCAAGAAAGTTTAATCACGCGTCGTATTTTTGCAGACGTAGCGAAATGTATCCGTGGTATTGAAGAAAAGACAGAATATATTTTCCAAAAAGGGCTATCAGACGGATTAGTATTAATCGATGATGAGGATAACGTTGGTAAAGGTATTCGCTTAGACTTCGGTTATTTAGCTGAAAACAAATTCACGGCTAGTTCTGCATGGACAACACCAGCAACAGCACCAACAATTACCGATATTGATAGAGTGTTAGAATCTGCAAACGAAGGTTCAAACATCCGTTATATCATGACAGATTTAAAAACGTTTAACCGTATTTTAAACTCAACAGAAGGTAAACAGTTGTATGCTACTTACGTAGGTAACTTTGGTGACAACTTACAAACGCCATCAAAAGAACGTTTCTTAGAAGCTTTCAGATCAGAAAAGGGCGTAGACTTCATCATCACAAATCGTAAGTTTGAGTTTGAGAAAAACGGCGTTAGAACTAAAAACGTATCAGCATGGGGTGAAGGTAAATTAATCTTCTTACAAGATAACGTAGTAGGCTCACACGTTTGGTCAACATTAGCAGAGAAGTCGCACCCGGTTGCAGGAGTAGCTTACCAAGACGTTAACGAGTTTATTTTAGCTTGTAAGTTTTCGGTAAACACACCAACAGTAGGCGAGGTATCAAGAGCGCAAGCATTAGCATTGCCTATCATTAGCGACATTGCAAACATTTATCAGTTAGACACAACTCAAATCGGTGGATAATGAAAGAGGAAAACAAAGAAAAAGCCCCTAATAAAAAAGGGGGCTACTTTGCTACTAAGGAGTTTCACGACCTTTATGATTACACGAAAGTTTACAAAAAAGGTGATGAGATTATCGGATTTAGCGAAGACCGTTTGAAAAAAGGTATCGATAACGGATTAATAGAAAAAGCATAATGACAAATAAAGAAGCAGTAAAAGCATTTATAGGGTTCAATATTCCAGACGAAGTGATTGAAGCGCAAGCACAATTAATAGGTTTAGACCTCACAGCGGAGTATGATAAAAAGGATCGTAAGAAAATAGTGTATTTTACTGCTAATTTATTGTTGTACGTTGCTCAGACTCCACAAACTATAAGAGAAATAGATTGGAGTATAACAAATAGAAGTGTAGAAGAAATAATGTCTATCCGTAAGTATTTGCTTGCAAGCAATGGTATTAAAGACACGTTATTGCAGCCTAAAATAAGCTCTAAGCCATGGTGGTAGATTACGGCAGGTATCACAATATTATAAAATGGCAAGGGGATGCTGTTTATAATGAAGCTACGGGCAATTGGGTTCAAGGCATAGATAAAGGCGAAACAATTTGCAGAGCTACACCCGCAGGACGTAGAAAGTATATGCTAGACGGTGTAAATATTGATTACAGCTTTGATATTGCTTTTCCTTTCCCTAGTGGTAGTTTACCAAAGAAAGGTGATACTATTACTATTATAGGAACTCAAGGGAATGAGATATTTAAAGGTACGTTGATTGATATCTATGTAGGTAGTTATTCTATTAGAGCGTGGGCATAGCATGAAAGTAACGTTAAAAACAGATATCCGAAAGGTAAACGAAGAGTTCAAGCGTAGGATTCATAAAATTACGCTATCTGAAATTGAAGCCGTAGGGTTGCAGATTATTACTGATGCTAGAGAAAAGCAAGGTCATGACGTAGGTGGTTTTAATGACATTACAGGTCATTTGCGTTCGTCTATAGGTTACATAGTTCTTTACAATGGAAAGCAGATAGTGAGCAATTTTACAGGCGAGCAAATAGGTGTAGATACGGGTAAAACTGTAGCGAGTAACGTTGCAAAAGACTATCCAAAAGGTTACGTTCTTATAATGGTTGCAGGTATGAACTACGCAACTTATGTAGAGGATAGAGGTTACGATGTGTTATCGGGTAGCGCAATGTTAGCAGGCAAGTTAATGCGTGAGGTTGAAAATAATGTAAAAAGGGCGTTTAATGACTAGACAAGTAAAGCAAGGAAGTGAAATTGTAAACGATGTATGGAGCGTTGCTAAAGATATTAATGTAGTTCCTGTTTACAAATATGGAGCGCCATTAAAAGCAGGAGGTTTGCCATCTACAGAATACGCAGTAGTAAATCTACTTAGCGCACAGGTTGATTTAGCTTACAACGCTTTGGTTATCGTTAATATTCACGTGCCTAACATTGGGATTCATCCAAACGTTGAAAGAATGGAGTTTATAGCGTGGGAGTTGCTTTCTACGATGGACTACTATTCGGGTTCTGACTTTTTGCTAACTACAGACGTGGCAGGGAGATTAAACACAAACGCGGATGGCACTTATTTTTATACACTAAGATTTTTTTACGAAACAACAATTAAACAATTTTAAAATATGGCAGTAGCAGTAAAAGGCGTTGAGAGTGTCGAGATTGCAGATACTTTGGCAACGGGGTTAATGCCCTCAACAGGCTTTACCAAAATTATAGATATCCAGGATGATTCGGTTACTTTTGAAGTGCCACCACTAGAGACTATCGATTATACAGTTGAAGATGTAGACGGTACACGTTACGTTTTAGGATCAACACAAGCAGGTGCAGTATTTACAGCGAATTCGGTTAACATCGATGGCGCAGTAGTTGAAGAGCTTGCAGGTGGTACATGGGATTCGGTTACGGGTGAATACAAAGCACCATCACAAGCGAACGTAGTTAGTAAGGCTATTCGTTTCACATCACGCCCATTTGAAGGTAAGAAATTCATTTTAAGCATTCCAAAGGCATCGATTGTATTTAACTTTAGTGGTAGTTTTACCAAGGGGGATTTAGTAGCAATTGGCTTTACAGGGACGGCAACAGTGCCGGTTAATGAGTCTGGAGTTGCGCAGTCACCTTGGGGATTCAAGATCGCAGATGTAATTTAATATAAAAGGGGGCAAAACGAAGCCCCCTTTTTTTGTTTAGCAGAAAGTGAATACTATTCTTATATTTTCACTTGGCACATTATGAAAATCTATTAGTGATATTAGTTCATCGAGAATGTTGATATTGTATGTGTTTTTATATTCTTCCATTTCAGATAATAGTAGCCATGTATAACCAGTGTACCCAAATTCTTCTAAATCTGAGTCTTCAATATCTATAGTTACATCTTTTGGAAGGCCTTTAAATTCTTTATGAATAGGTATTATACCAAAATCATTTCTAACATTTGCAAGAGTAGCAAAAAGCCTATAACTGCGATTTATTTCTAAATCCTCTAAAAAACACCATTGATTAACTCTTTTTATTTCAACGTGAATTGATATATCAGTCCCCATAGCTGTGATTGTTTATGCTGTCAGGTAATGATCTATGCTTTATTAACATATCATATAATTCTTTTGGTATTTCCTCCCAATACGTGCCATCGTAATTTTCAATAGCCCAAAAATATAAACCATCTTTTATTTTAACATGGAAACCGCCGTAGCAATTACCTATATTTCCTATTCTTTCAATCATATCTAACTAATTTAAAACCAAACAGTAATTCCACTTAACGGAACAATAAAAACTCCCAATCCGTGTATAATTTCATCTTTATATGAAGGCTCAAAATCTAAGTTAAATAATTGAACTAAATTAACTATCCAACAGATAAGGATATATAAACCTATAATAAAGCTAAACCAAGACGATAATAATTCTTCTTTTCTCATATTTTAATATACGATTAGCCTATACATCGTGAGGTTTTATTATTATAATAATTTCTTTAATTGCTCTTTCAACTTCTTCCATTCTTGCCATTCTGCGTAATCTTCTGGACTAATAGCAAAATGTGTCGGTTTTACTTCTCCGTGTAACAACTCTTCTAATTCGTCAAGGGTTATTTTTCGGGAGGGTGGTTCTAAATAGCTTGTATTACACCATTTGTTATCATGATTTTCTATGTATTTATTACCAAGGTGTGGACTAGAAGCAAACACCATCCCCTTAGTCAACTCCTTAAATCTTTCTTTATCTAAGCCTTCTACCTCTAAATAGACAGCGCCTAATTCATTATTTGTTTTCATATTTATATTGTTTTTAATTTTATCCAACCTCTATTTATTAACTCTTCGACTGAAAGTCCGTTAAAAGGAATAGCGTAACTTTTTGAGCGTAAAAAATCTATTTGCAACTGATTAAACTCGTTATCACATAGTGAATAAGAAGAATATCCAAAATCTCCTACATAATCATCGCTATTCCATTTGAAATATACCGTAGATACCCCGAATTGGTTTGATACACTTTGTATTATATATTTATCAGACTTAAGTAGTTTATTAAAATCCTCATCACTTATTGAGGATATAGGTTTAAGCTCGAGAAAAGAGTTGCCTACAGATTCATGACTTAGTGATGAACTAGATATAAATGACTTATTGAATGGCATGCCTTCCCATACCCTAATCTCTTGCCCAAAATACATGGCAAAAAATCTCGCTTTATTTTCTATGTTATTTTCCATTGCCATATTTCCTATTATAGTTTTCAATTATTGTTTCATCGTCCATATTGTAGCGTATGTCATTTTCGTAAATCAATAGATTAGTTTTACCTGACACGGGTACTATCCTATACACATCACTACGAGCAAGTGTTGGTATTACCTTAGCTTCCTCTTTCTTTTGCTTTTCTCTTACGCGGTCTTTGTAAGTCTTTTTAGGTGTTACACCTTCTTTGTTTAGTAAACGTCTAATAGTTGGATCGGTAACGTTATACTTCTCCATAAGTTGGGGTATAGTTAGTTTCGCAGAGTCTTTAATAATCTTAGCATTTCTCTGTTTCTTAAGCCTAACGCTATCGGGGTTTAATACCCTAGATACTTTTGCTCTACTAACATTATTCTTCAAAGCTATTTCTGTATATGTATAACCTTGGTCTCTGTCTTTTTCAAATTGTTTTTTAAGTTCCATGCAACAAATATAAATAATAAATTTTGTAAATAAAAATAATATTTATACATTTGTGAAGCAAGGCGATGTTGCTTTGTTAAAAACAATGATTAAATGGAAGCAAAACAACTAAGAATAGGTAATTGGGTTTACTCACAAGAAATTGGAGAAAACGTACAAATATCATCTATTAACGATGAATATGTTACATTTAAGGATTATGTCACTTGGGATTATCCTAACTATGACGAAATAAATCCAATACCACTAACAGAAGAAATACTTTTGAAGTGTGGGTTTGTTTTATTTGATAAAAATTACGATAGCCAAGATTTTAATGTTTATAAACTTGGTGATTTTACTTACAATACAAGTCATAATGTTTTTTGGCTTCATAACAACTATTCTTTTACCCAGCCTAAACACCTCCACCAACTACAAAATCTTTACTACTCATTAACAGGAGAAGAACTAAAAATAGAATTATGAAAACAAAAGAAGAGTTGTATAAGAAGTTTAGAAATTATTTTACTTCAAGTAAGGAGGGGAGGCGTAATTTATTCGAAAAAGAATACTTCTATATATTGCAAATGGACTACAATTTAACGATAGAGGGTGTTGTAGTTAATAATTGCAATGTGTATAGGGTTGTAAGTGAAGTTTTTGGAATTGTTGATTTATATCCTAAAAGCGATAGATTGCATATTCATAAAGGAAACGAATGGAAATACAATGGATTAAAGTTTATTTTGGACAACTTAATTAAAATGTAAGGCATGAAAAAACTTGAAAACACCTTATTAATGGTACTTGCATTTGTTGCAGTTATCGTATTTACTTGGAAATGCTACGTAGACATTATGAATAGTAGAATAGCCAAAGAAATGGCTTACAAATCACAATTACAAAGAGATACTTTATTTAAGCTAGATAGCATATCTAGCGAAAAGAGTATAGAATACAAAGATTCACTTATTAGATCAATAATGAAATGAAAGTAAAAGAATTTAAAACAAGTAAAGGTGAGTTTGTATTGGTTGATTTACCTAACGCAATTCATGTAATGAAACATAATGGTTATATAGTCCAGTCTTGTTCTTCAAAACTTGACTGTCTAAACAAATGCAATAGAATAGATAATGGTGATGTAAAAGGTTTTTTATACATAGGCAATACTGAAGGGGATTTTAAACTTTCCGACATAACCGAGCAACAAGCTATCGAGATAGTTGATAGTAGATTTATATTTCAAACACAATATATAAAAGATATGTTACATTGTTACTTGGATTATGAAAATAACGATTGGGTTTATAAAGAAGCATTACCATCCCTCCACTCACTAATAAAATCAAAAGGTATTTATTTGTATGAGAATCCGTTAGGAAATCTCAAGGTTTATAAGAAGAATTTTAAAGGTCACGACATGTTTTACTCTAATTATACAGCTAAGTGGCAAGAAGCCGAACAAAAAACATTTTACAACCCTTATATATTTAAAAAGATATGAAATTAATCCTTTCAGCATTCGTAATATTAGCAGTATGTTTGTATTACGTACCATTAGTGACAATCACAATTTTGTCAATTTCATCAATAATAATAACAACACACGGAGCAATATGTTCGAAGAATTAAGAAAAGAAATTATAAGTATGGGAGCTTGCGATTTAGCGCCAAACTTAATACCAAAGGTTACAAGCCCAAGTGAAATGATAGACATTATGTTAATGCCAGAGTGTATAGAATTTTGCATGAAGCATAAGTATCCTGCTTTACCATTAATGAAGAAACACGAATCATTATTAAGAAGTAGAGGTATTTATATATCTGATGCTAATATACGAGTTTCTAATAGCCGTGTACTTATCTACAGCGGACACGTTGAAATAATAGCGCAAGGATATGACGTTTTAGAAGTGTATATTTGTGGGGGTTCTGTTAATGTTGTAGCGAAAGATGATAGTATCGTTACAGTTGAGAAGTGGGGCGGTCGTGTTGCTACAAAAGGAAGTGTTAAAATTTACAATAAAAAATAATATATTATGAAAAAGAAAACAGAAGTAGCCGTTAAAATTACGGACAAAAACAGAGAAAAAGTAAGGGGTATATTGGATATGTTTGGTCAATGGCAAGATCATGATATTTTTAGGTATAACTATATATGTTTCTGCAACGGCGCTTGGTCTGGTAATAATACAGATACTTTAAGCGGTGGTAGAAAACTACAAGTAATCAAACCAAAAGAACTACGTAATATTTTAGCATTAGATAATTTAAAACTTGGTGATATAATTGTGTGCGAAGACTCAGGAGATGTTGCAGTTGGTATATTTAAAGAGTATGAAGCTATATTTAATTTTGATTTAGACAAGGCTTATTACTTGAATAAACCAGGTTATATTGGTAATGGAATTACAGGTGGATGTTTCGATAACTTCCTACGATACGCTACCGAAGAAGAAAAGGGGTTGTTAGAGACGAAGAAAGAGTTGGAAGTAGGGAAGTGGTATAAGGGCGTAAGTGATAACACTCAGCTTTTGTTTAAAGTAGATTGCTTAAATAAAGATGTTAACTACGGTTTTATAAGTAACAAATGGTATGAGTGTTTGTGTTGTAGTAGGGCCTGTGAATGGCAAGAAGCCACTCCACAAGAAGTAGAAAAAGCATTGATTGAAGAAGCTGAAAGGAGGGGGTATAAAGTAGGTAATAGTAAGTGCTTAGAGGACGGTGCGGTTTGGGACTTTGATAGCAATCAAGGATATGAATATGAAATTGAAAATAACACTTTACACCTTGACGCTTCGGTTGTTTTCAAAAACGGTAAATGGGCTGAAATAATAGAAGTAGATAAGCTTGCAGAATTAAAAGAAGCGCATAAGAACGGGGCTGTTATTGAATGTTTGCAACTTGACAATACATGGTATACTGTTGAAAAACCTAATTGGCATGACCATAACGAATACCGTATCAAACCAAAAAACAAACTTGAAATAAGTGCAGAAGTAGAAATAAGCCACATAGAAGTAAATGCGGTTTTAAAAACTACTGTTAACGGTGAAACTAAATTAACTACTCACTTTCTACATAACTTAACAAAAGAAGATTACGAAAGGTTGTACGATGGAAAATAACAGCGGATTAGGATTAACGGGAATACTCTTTGCAGTATTCCTTGTTTTAAAATTGACTAAAAATATAGATTGGTCGTGGTGGTGGGTGACATCACCACTATGGTTGCCGTGGTGTGCCTTGTTAATTATAATAGTTATATCACTTATAATAAAAACAATATGTTCATCGAAGTAAAACAAAGTGACGGCACATTTGCGTCAATAAGAATATCAGATATACATATGTATAAAGATAATCATATAACAGCTTATACCCCTACTGGATTCCGAGTATATACAGTGAAGGAGTCACATGAACAAATCAAACAAGCAATAATAAAATCAAAATGACACAACAGATCATACAATCAATAACGAATACTCCTACGCTATTAGCAGTTATAGAACGGAAGACAAAAATTCCTTTTTACAAGAAAACTCATAACTTAGAGGTTCAAAGCGTAACGCTTCACACGATGTTACAGCTTACCGAACTAGTCAACGAAATAAAGGTAGACGGTAGCTTCTTTGAGGTGATGCACTCAAATGTAAAAGCTCCGGCTAAGTTCTTGGCAATAGCAATACATAATAAACCGACCGCGCCCCCGCAATGGCTTGTTAATACACTGATGAATGACTTTACAACGGATCAAATTTCTACCATGATAAATGTTACCTATGGGAGGATAGGGTTTGAAAGTTTTTTTCATACTTTGGGATCGATGCTTCAAGTGAACATGATTCCAACAAAACACCAGGAGCAGACAGCCCCCACGCCTTAATACTTTCTTTACTTAAGTATATGAACGGAGCGACATACACCGAAATAATGCACGTTATGTCGTGGCAGTTTATACAAGGGGCGATAGCTACAATACCATCTTCCGGTAGTGAAAATAAAACTACAAAGAAAGACGAAAGCATGAGTTTATTTGAATTTGGACAGAAGTTAATGAACAAACAAATATGACAGAACATCAAAAAAAAGCTTTATCATTAATAAAAAATATAGGTATACGGGAACGTATGCCTATTTCTGATTTAGCACCAAATAACCCTGATTACTTTACTAAATTAGTTAAGGAGCTGATAGATATGGGCTACAAAGAATATGAGTTTTCAGACTGTTATAATTTTGTTAAACGGCTAGATATGTGTACATTTGGAATACTAGAATTTGATAAATGGCGGAAATAAAATATGTAATAGAAGTTGAGGATAACAACGTCGATAAAGTATTCGATGATATTGCCGATAAAGCCGTTCAAGCAGGCAAAGCTATTGCCGATGGCACGAAGTCTATGGATGGGATGGCTGATGTGTACGCTAAAGCATCTGAGAATGCAACTGCTCTAACTGATGCTAACCAAAAGTTGATACAGTCAACGGGAAATATCCAAAGCGCAAATGAAACGATAAGCAACTCATTCAAGCAAGTAGGTGATAATGCAAAAGGATACTTGTTTACCAATGAGCAGTTATTAAACCAAAGTAAGCAATATACGGGCGTAGCAGATAATGTTGCGGGTGCTAATAAATCTGTTTCGGAATCTCAATCGTCCGTAGCTAAAGGTAACGAAGAGGTTGCAAGTTCGTATGATGAGGTGGCGAAAAAGGCGCAGATAGTAGAAGCTTTACAACGCGACATTTTAAAGGGTGTAGGGTCGGAGTATAAAAACTCTATGGGGGCTGTGTTGAACTCGTATGAAGGTTTGAGCGCTCCTTTGCAAAATGCTTATCAGCGTGTCGTTAACTTAGAGCAGGCAACCGTAAAGCTAAATGAAAAGCAGGCAAATCTTAATAAGTCGCTTAAAGACGGGTCATTAAGTCAGGAAGGGTATGTTAAAGCTGTTTCTGCTTTGCGTGTTCAGCAGGAAAACAACAACAAGTCTGTTACAGAAGCCAAAGCGCGTATTGATCAACTGAGAGAATCGGAGCGCGCAAGCATTGGTTCTATTTCAGAAATGACAGCCAAGCTAACACAGCTTAAAAGGCAGTACGATAATCTTTCAGAAGCGCAGCGTAAAAATGCAGATATAGGCGGTAAGATTGCTAGCGAATACAATAAAGTAAGTGCAGAGGTAGAGAAGGCAGGCAAATCAATGCAAGGTAGCAATAAGTCTATCGGTAGTATGCTTGGCTCTTTGCGTAATATGGCGGGTGCTGTAGGTATTGCTTTTGGTGTTCAGCAAGTTGTTTCTTTTGGTTTAGAGATATTCGAAGTTACCAAAAAACTAGAAGGTGTTTCTTTGGCTTACGCTCGTTTAGGCGCAGGTGAGCAAGGGTTACAAAGGCTTAGAAAAGCCACTCAAGACACTGTAGACGATTTAAAACTAATGACTCTAGCTGTAGAAGCCAACAACTTTAAGATACCTTTAGACGTTCTAGCAAAAGGTTTGGAGTTTGCAACACGTAGAGCGCAAGACACAGGCAAGTCTGTAGATTATTTAGTAGACTCATTTGTTACGGGGTTAGGTCGTAAATCCACAATGGTTTTGGACAACTTAGGATTATCTATTATAGATATTCAAGAGGAAGTTAAAAAAGTAGGTGACTTTAATATTGCTGTTGGTAACATCATTGAACGTGAAATGGAGCGTTCGGGTGTTGCTGTTGATGGCTTAGGTAGTAAAGTATCTCGTTTATCTACTATATGGCAAAACGCTAAGATTGCTATTGCAGGTTGGGTTGCTGAGATATCCGGAGAGCTTAGTGCAACTAACATTGATAAGTATATTCAAGAGTCAACCGATAGAGTAAAAGGTTTTGATAAAGCGGTTACAGAGTCTAGGCAGGCTACAATAAAAGATAGAGAAATACAAATACAATCTATCCAAGCACAAATAAAAGCCAGTGAAGAATTACGTAAGCAAATGGCTAAGCCAGGATATCGCAGGCAAGCAGACGAGACGCTAGAAAAACAATTACAACTTGAAAAAACTTTAAAAGAAAGACTATACGCTGAAAATGCGGTATTGTCAAAACTTAATGATCAAAACAAAGCATTAGCAACGCAAGAGCGTATTTCTAAAGGGATTGTTTCTGATGCGGAATTAGAAGAGCAAATTGCTGAAAAAAGAAAGTTAGCTAACCAATGGGTTGTAAAAGATAATACCGACTTAGCGCAAAAGAATAAATTAATCAAAGAAGCGGACGAACTACAGAAAAAGTTAGACGAGCGTTCGGGGAAGGCAAGCAATGAAGCATCTAAAAAAGCGTTACGAGACCAAGAAAGATTAAATAGACAGATTGAGCAAGATGGTGAAAAGCGTATTGCATTGCTTAATAAGTGGGCGGATGCTGACACGTCTTTCCTAAATAAAACGATGTCGGACAACGAGCAAGAGATTGAGTCTGTTAAAAACAAGTACGCTACATTATTACGTGAAATAGAAGCTTACAACGCTAAAACAAAAGCTCAGAAAATTGACACTTCTACTTTGCAGACAAGCCAAGAGCAAGCGTTAATAGCTGTTAGAAATAAGCAGGCGTTTGCATTGGAGCAAGAAAGATTAAACCGTGAATTGCAATTATGGACGGAGTACCAAGATTTAAAAAATAAGATTGGCGAAGAAAAAGCAAAAGAAAGATTTGATTCTGAATTAAATTTCGCCTTAACTTATGAACAGCAGTTGCAAAACGCTATTAATTCTTTTGAAGGCAGAGATTTAACAGGGCAGGAGCAAGACCAATTAAAGGTATTGAAAAAACGTTTAGAGGTGTTTTCTGATACGAAGCGCAAGCAGGAAAATGCAGATTATGCGGAAGCTTTAGCCTTAGCGCAGTCATATAGTGATAAGGTTTTAGAGATAGATAGAAAGTACTACAAAGCCGTTGAGGATTTAGGCGAAGGGGCTACAGATGCTCAGATAGCACAGCTCGATAAGTGGAAAAAGGAATCTATTAACGCGCTGTCAATGGAGGATTTGCAAGACTCCGGAGCATGGGCGGATGTGTTTGTTAACATAATGGATAAAACCAAACAGCAGGCAACTAGTTCTATCGAAGTATTGAAGAATACTTTAAAAACTATGCTTGACGAAGGTAAAATAACCATTCAGCAGTATGATGCAGCGTTAAGACAAATAGGTGATGTCGAGATTAAAATCAATACAAGTGGTCGTGGTCTAGATAATTTAAAGGAAGCTATAAGGCAATATAAAATTGCTAAAGGAATGGCTAAAGAGGATGCTCTTGCAAACTTAGGTCAATCCTTAAACAACGAGCTTAAAAAGGTTATAGATATTGGCAACGCTGTTGGTGATGTTTTTGATCAATTAGGCGTAGGTAGTGAAAAGTTCCGCGAGGACTTAGGAATGTCATTGGATGCTTTAGGTAGCGCAGGTAGTGCAACGGCTAAGTTTATGGCGGGGGATATTTTAGGGGGTATTGCGGATGCTATTACAACGGTTAGTAAGGTTATTAATATATTCTCTAAAGATAGGAAGTTAGAAAAGTCTATCAAAGAAAGTCAGGCAGCAGTAAATGAGCTTGACAGAGCTTTTCAAAAGTTAGGTAATACTATAAATAATAGTGTCGGTGAAGAGTTTTATTCTGCAAGTAGAGAGCAGATTAAAAACCTAGAGCAACAAAGGAAGCTTATCCAACAGATGTCTAAGGATGAGGAAAAGAAAAAGAAAACCGATCAAAGTAAAGTTGAAGGATATAACCGCGATCTTGATTCTATTGATGAAAAGATAAAAGATATCAACCGTAGCATTACAGAAATGTTAGTGCAAACGTCCTTCAAGGAGTTAAGCAATAGTTTGACAGATGCTTTACTAAGTGCCTTTGAAGCTGGTGAGGATGGTATCAAAGCCATGAATAAAACCTTTGATAAGTTCATTAAGAACGCTATTGCAAACAGCTTGAAACTAAAATTCATTGAGCCACTTGTAAATAGTATGATTGAAAAGGTTAGTGAGTATATGGTCGGAAATAACAATTCGTTAGCAGGTTTTGATTTTGAAACATGGAGACAAAAGTTTGATGAAATTGGACAGGTTTTTAACAATTCACTTACCGAACTATACGCAGGATTAGGTCTTACAACGGAAAAAGAATCACAAGATAGTTTGTCTAAAGGTATTCAAGGTATAACAGAAACTACAGCAAACAGATTGGAAGCCGAATTTGGCGGTTTAAGAATAGCGCAGTTGCAGTTGTTAGAATACACTCAGCAGTATGGCAATAGCTCGCTTACGTTGATGCAAACCAAGTTAGGGGAGCTTAGGAAGATAGAGTTTAACACGCGCGTAACGGCACGTAATACGGAGCAATTAGAAAGATTGATAACAATAGAGAGTTCATTGATGCAGATAAATAGTAAAATGGGTAATTCGGAAGCAATAAAGAGGGGGGCAGGATTATGACAATAAACGGAGTATTACTAAGTAGCATAGGTGTATCGGTTGAGTGGGGGTTCAATGCCACCACTCGGTCTTTGCCTACAATAAAAAATAACGGCCTATCTATTAATTGGGTTGACGAAAACGGAACAGATCGTTATTTTGGAACTCCCAAGTTTGAGAGTAAGACATATAACATTAGCTTTGTTTGTATAGGGTCGTCACCGCAGGATTTTGAAAACAAATACAATGCTTTTTCTAATTTGATATTGACGGGGCAATTGATTATTTTTGATGATAATAAAAAGAATAGACGGTATAAACTTGCGTACAGTCGAATGACTAGTTACAATCAAGTAATGACATATTCTGCAAGGTTTTCAATTGAGTTTATAGATGATTACCCATTAGAGAAATTCCCAATAGTATAATGATAGAGATTAAAAGAGGTAATGTAGTTGTATGGTCTGGTAAGGCTCAGGGTAAGCAATACAAAACAATAATGCAAGAAGATAGGGTAGTGATTACTTTGTCTTCTGCATTAGCTATTGATTTCCGTATTGGCGATACTGTAGTCGTTTACGGAGATACATATAAACTTAACAAGCCGGAGGATATATCAAGAGACAATACAAAACTAGGATTTACGTATCAAATTGAATTTGAAGCCTTGTATTATGACTTGGGCAAATGGTATTTGTACGGACTAGATAGAAATAACCAGCTTACAGAAGGTGAAGTTTTTTTGATGGGAAATGCTAGCAGTGTTTTAGATTTGCTTGTTAGGAATGCGAATAGAGTTTCTAGCGGTTGGACTTTGGGCGTTGTTGATGAAACGGAAGTACAGCAATATGCGTATGCCAACACAAAGCTACTTACAGTTCTGCAGGACGTTGCAGATAAAAACCAACTTGAATTTTGGGTTGATGGTCGTACTATTAATTTAACACGTAGACAGCCTTTAACAGGTCTTACATTTAGCTATGGTAAAGGTAACGGACTTTATAAGATACAACGTCAAGGGATATCTGGAACTAACTTTAATACTTTAAAAATTGAAGGTGGTAATAGAAATATTCCAAACACGTATGGTTTTAGATATTTGCAACCTACGGGATCAAATCCAATAGTACTGCCACACACAGGCGATGTAGTAGAAGAAAATATACAGTTCGCTAATATATATCCACGTTTAATTGCGGGTGTTACAAGTGTTCCGGCTACTGAAAACTACAATGCAATACGTTCTACAGATATAGATTTTGATATTAACAACCACTTACTAAATACGGGTGAAAGTGTAAAGGTTGCTTTTACTTCGGGGCAATTGGCAGGGTTTATATTTTCAGTAAATAGTAACGGGTATAATCATGCCGATAGAGAAATAGTATTAAATAGAATTACGGATGATCCCGCATATCCTGCAGGAGTGCCAAATACTGTTATGCGCCCGCAAATAGGTGACAAGTTTGTATTGCTAGACATTTCTATGCCTACGGAGTACGTTACTAATGCAGAAGCTCGTTTGAAGGAAATAGGTGATAATTATATTGCAGAATATTCACGAGAGCGTTTTACTTGGTCGGTGTCGCCAACACCTAAGTATATTTTAGAAAACAATATAACCTTTGAACTAGGTGGTTTAGTTAGGCTTATTGCCGAAGGGATGGAGTTTGACGATAATATACGTATAGGAGCTTATGTTCGTGATATAGCAGAAGCGCATTTGTATGATGTTACATTGACTGATGTAATACGTATTAATGAAATAGTGCGTCAGCAAAACCAAGCTGATAGATATAATTATTCTGTAAGCAAGGGTTTAAGTGTAACAGGAGAAGCGACCAATGAAACATTAGCAAGCGTAACAGCTAGAGGAAAGGTCACTCCTTTTGATATAACTACATACGGGGTGTATAATACCGATGTTTTGGGAATTCCCGTAGCTCAACCAAAGCCAGAAGATAACCGCGATGGGTTTGCTACTCTTTGGTTTGGAGAGGGTACAGGGGGTGAAGTCCCTTTAAATACTTTGGTTAACTTATCGGATGTAGTAATAACTAATCCTCAAAACGATCAGGTGTTAACGTATGATTCTGTATTGCAAAAATGGGTAAATAAAAATGGTGGTTCGGGTGGTGGCGGTGGGGGTTATGTTACTTCGGTGGGGTTAACAGCCCCTAATGGTTTTATAGTTGAAAACTCCCCTATTACATCAAGTGGAGACTTATCTTTGAAGTTTGCTAATGGTTACAGCCTGCCTACAATAGCTAATCAAGCTAATTGGGACACAGCTTTTGCGAATACACATTCGCCTGACACGCTGCAAAGTGTTTGTGATAGGAATTATGCAACGAACACACCGATAAAAGCTAATGGTATTCAATTAATATATGTAGATGGTGGCTCATATAGCGGTGTTAAAAGAGAGGGTATTACCACAGAGTACTGGAATACAATAACAAGCAATCCTAACGCTGTCATGCATAGATTTACAGGTAGCGCTGGCAATGGGTTGCTTGATATATATAATAACGGTAATATTGAAGGGTTTAATACTATTACATTCCCTAAAATAGTGGCAACAGAAAGTTTCAGATTGCCAACGGTAGCACCTTTGAACCCCCAAGATGGAAATATTTGGATAGATTAATTAAAACATAAATGATAGAAAAAAAAGTAACAATAAGCACTCAGTATAGTACTGAGGTGTTAGGTAATAATTTCACTGTAGTAATTAGCAAAGAAAATGAAATAGTTACTAATGTTTTAGCAACAAGCGTAAAAGGCAAGTATATAAATGCTTCTATGCAAAACGGATCAATTACTATTACAGGAGATTCAACAGCGGATAGTGAATTATTTACAGCAGTTATTGACTTATTAAAAGAACATGGAAGCGCCAATCCAAGCGTATAGAGATTTCGCGCTCAAAGTTAATCGTGGTAGTTCTGAAATTACCACGCTATGCGCTATCATGCAGGTTTCTAAAACCATAATGTTACAAAGGTTCTACTTAGATGAGTTGTTAAGTTTGAGCAAGGGCACTGACGGTGTTGTCGGTTTAGTAGAAGTAGGCGGAACTAATGAGAAAATGCATAATATAACCACTAGAGGGGGAGTATTGCGTTTACATAATAATGGCAAAACTTATAGAGCGTTAAATGATGCAGGGTTAAATACTTTGGGAGTAGCTAATTATAATAGCGTAAGGAATCAGCATGGGTATGGCGTTATAATACGGGTTTATGTAAAATCGGCATTTTATGTTGATACAAATAATATATCCGTAAAGTGGAAAAAGACATCTGCAAGTGTTTATGAAGAAAACTATGCGAACGGGGGTTTAGCCAATCAGGAGGAGGGTTATTTTGAAGTGCTGCTAAGCAGTCCAAACATTGTAATATCTGGAAACGAAAATATTGATTTATTTGTGTTGAACCACAATAATGAGGGGATATACACTAGCGGTGATTATGTTGTTTTTGTGCCCGCGCCAAGTAATAGATTTGGATATGGAAACTACGGGTCTGTTGCTTACGCAGATTATGATCCTTTAATATCTCCTAACTACTATTTTAGCACTAACTATATTGAAATAGGTATGGAAATGTATAGGGATGAAAATAAGACTCAAAACGTTTTCTCAGGATATTACGCTAATGATACAATATGGATTAAGATAGAAACAGTAGGGGGTAAATCTGTGGCTACTAAAATAGGAACTGTAGGCTCTTGGGATTCGGGAGATCCAGCTACACCTATACGATTTGTGTCAAGAGCATTTATAGGTAGCGCTACAAATTGGAGCACGGGGTGTATTAGAATAGAGTCTTTGACTCCTGTAACTATTTACTACGATAATGTTGATATGGTTTATAGGTTAGGGGCGTTTGCTACAGCTTCTTTAGCTACAGGATTCTATTATACAGGTACTGTATCGGCAAACAGTTCGCAAGAATTCATTTATATAAACAATGGCATAACAAATGATTATCACTACAATTGTACAAATGGGTATACTCCATTGCCAGATTAAAAAAACTCCTTAATATCAACATCTAAAACGAAGGCTAATTTAATTAATGTAGAGAGGGTGATATTTTTATATCTCCCTCTTTCTATTTCAGATATTAGACACTTATCAGTAAGCATCATACAGGCTATAGTTTGTTGGCTATACCCAAGTAATATGCGTTTTTTACGCACAAAATCCCCAATTGAAATAATATGTCTTTTAGTTTGCAAAGTGACATATTCCAAGTCCACCTCTTTCATGGTATAATGTATTAGTAGTTAAAGATAAACACTATTGTATTACAACGTGTTATAATTTATTACACTTTATTTTTATATATGCACATAATGGATTGTGCTGTTAAATATTAAAGGTATGAGTATAAGTACAGGAGCTACCGATGTAGTGGGTGGCGGTGGCTACGGTTTTGGAGGTTTTGGAGGTATTGCGCCAATTGGTCTAATCGGATTAAACACTTTTTTAGGCGGTCAAAATGGTTGGGGCAACAATTGGAATAATGGAGGCGGAGCTATACCGGGAACTACGGTTTTAGAACAGAACGTATCAGATTTACGTAAAGATGTGTCGGACGTTAGTACAGAAGTTCATAAACTAGGAAACGAATTACAATTGTCGTTCAATGCTAGTAATATGAACATTGCTAACAACTTTCGAAACTTAGACAATCAGATTTGTGCTGTTGACAAAACAGTTATGCAAGGTAATTTCGCTATTAGTTCGCAAATGAGCAATTTTCAGCATGCAGTAGACCAACAGTTTTGCGCTGTAAAGCAACAGATTAATGCTGATGGCGATGCTACACGTGCGTTGATTACACAAAACTTAATCGATGGGTTACGAGCTGAGTTAGCCGGCGAGCGTAGGGGTCGTGATAATCGCGAAATAGAGATTAACGTACAAAATACGGCAGTAGCTACACAGTCTCAATTGCAAGCGCAGTTACAACAACAACGCCAAGAGTTGGGAACGTTTATGAATGTTGTAGGTGACCAATTGGCACGTCAAACCAATTCTATCGTGAATCTTGGAACAATGAATTCGAGCGGTCAGAGTAATAGCTCGGCGCAAACAAAAGTTAATTCCTAGGTTATGGACAATTTTTTCAAAAAGTATTCCATGGGCAGGTTGGAAGAACATGCTCTGGAAGTTATCGAGGATCAGTTGGATAAAATTCAAAAACTTTGTAAAAAGGGTAAAGATTATGGTAATGAGTGGCGCGAGTTAAAAGAAATGATTGCGCATTTTGAGAGTGAATTATAATTGATAAGGGGGTTGCAAAGCCCCCTTTTTTATTTTATATTTGTTTTTATGAAAACTATTTTTATAACATGGCAGAACAATTTGTAGATAAGATTACGTTAGAGAGAATCCATAAGATGGATATTAAGCTGCGTGACCAACTAGAAAAGGATTATATAGAAATAAATATGAGACTACCTAAAGGGGTTAGGCTTAGATTCTCACAAGGGTTGCGTACTATAAATGAGCAAAACGAACTGTATGCGCAAGGGAGAACAAAAGCAGGTAAGATAGTAACTAATGCAAAAGGGGGTAGTTCTTATCATAATTACGGCTTGGCGTTCGATATTGTAATTCTATACGATGACAAAGGTAATGGTTCATTTTCTCGTGCTTCATGGGAATTGGATAAAAACTTTATGCGTGTAGTTGATTATTTCAAATCTAAAGGTTGGGAATGGGGAGGAGATTTTAAATCGTTTAAGGATTATCCACACTTTCAAAAAACATTTGGTCAATCTATCGACCAACTTAAAAAAGCTAATCAGATTAAATAATGAATAAAATCAAGGAAACACTTAACGATGTGTTAAAATCGTTGTACTATGGTATTTTGATACCAGTATTCACAGAGTTGCAAACTGTGCTAGAAGTAGGTAGTATTAACCTATCATGGTCTTTGTTGCTTAAAATCTTTATAAGCTCCGTGCTTGCTTACATGGTTAAAAAGTCTATGCAAAAGCAAATTGGGGCAGGGGTTAAGGTAGCTAGTAATGATGATAGAAACTTACCACCACCAATGGGAGACCCAACTAAACCAAAGAAATAAAATGAGAACGGTAACACTATTATATATAATCACAACTATCCTTTACCTAGGGATAGGTGATAGCTCAATGTATTGGGCTTTGATTAATATGTTCAACATATTAGCTTATGTAATAGTGTTGCTTAATGTTAAATTCGAAAAAGATATATACACTACATTTGCCACATATTTAACCACAGGGAGGATACTATATACAGCCGTTTGCGCTATCAGCACAAATGAATGGATATACGCTACTGGTAAAGTATTTGCATTAACATTCGCAGTATGCTTGATAATACTAATAATAGCACGGAAAATAAAACGCAGTGGTGGGCTAAGCTGAATTTAAGAGATATATCATTTGCAGTTGGGGGAATAGGGCTTTTTTACTTACAAGTAGTTGGAGGTCTAGAAGGAGCTAAGAAAAGCATAGATACGATTAATGCAAAGGTTGATAAAATAGAATTGCAAGTAAAGGAAACTAACGATGCTATAAACAAAATATCACTAACTTTGGCGCAGGAGTTCACACAATTGCGAGCAGATTATAATTCACTAAACGAGAGAGTGAAAAAACTAGAAGAAAATGAAAAGAATAATAATTACAGTCGTTAGCTTGCTTTTATTAGCAGGCTGTACGACACAACGAAAGGCAGAAAAATGGTATCGAGGTAATCCCGTAGAACTAGCAAAATTGTGCCTTGACTGTTTTGGGGATAATTCGACTCCTGTTTATGTTAAGGGGAGGACAGATACCATACCAGGGGAAACAATCTACATAAAAGGAGATTCTATCCCTTGTCCTGATGGCACGAAAATAAAAGCTCCTGATGTAAAAGTGCCTTGCCCACCTGCTACTCAAAGAGTAGATACAGCTTTTCGTGATAGATGGGAAACGTTAGCACGTATTAAGGTTTTGGAAGCGGAGGTTGCAGAAAGTAAAGATGAACTAGAAAAGGAAAAAGCACGCGGCGACAAACTACAAGCAAGAGGTGACAAGTACAAAAAAAGCACTACTATATTAAGTGCTATAATTGGTTTAGGATTTTTAATATTAATAATAAGAAAATGGCGGTAATTGAAATTAAAGAAAACGTAGTTTCCATTGATGGCTTGAAAATTGGCAGAGGATCAGCTAATAGCTCAATGGCATTGACTAGCACAGGTGTTAAGATAATCAACGGAGGTGCGCAATTAAATGTAGACTGGAAAGGCACAACTGTTGATGGTGTAGCTGTCACAAGCGCAGAAGATTTATCAAACAAGCTTGAAGAAGCTTTTAATAACGGTGGGAGCGATGGCGGTAGTGGGGTCGCAAGCGTAACAGGTACTTTAGTGAGTGGAACAGATAAGAACCCTGTAATTGACAATCCGTTGCTAGAGATACACCGTGTTATAATTACTGATAGAGGCAATAGAATTATAACGGATTTTAAAGGTACTTTATCATTAGTTAAGAATGGTCTTGAGCAGGTAGATTTATTTACACTTACATGGAGTGAGATACCAGAGGAAACTTCTAAGTTAACTATTATATTTACCTTCGGATGTGACAACATAACAAATACAGCTGTTAATGGAGCTTCAATATCTTGGCTACCAAGTAAGGTTGATAAAGATGATGTGTGGGAGGTTGTTTACGATAAGTTTTACAAATCTTGGACACTAGTTAGCCTAAGTAATAGTATAACTAGTAGCGATTTATCAATGATACCACAGGGTGGTATGGTGCCTAAGTATAGCCCACAAGGGAACTTAAATACTAACCTAGCAGAGTTTCCTGAGAATGCCGTTCCTTTGTTTCAGATGGAGCAAGCAGTTTCACAGGCTCAGGGCACACCTATTGAAATTACAGGAACTGTTCTTCCTCAAGGAGCATCTGTTCCTGCGTATATTACTAATGTAGGTACAGCGGACTTATACGGCGGTGATGATGTTGCTGTAACATACACGCAAACAGATGGTGATCCAATTGTAGTAAGTGCAGGTAAATTCAGAAAGGGATATTATAATAGAAGTAGCAATACTTGGACGGCAGGCGTGGAGATTAGTTTGCCTAAGGTTGATGTTGTTGATGGATTTGCTAGTACGGCTAAGGATAAGGCAGGGAGCGCGGATAATGATAGGGTTTTGAAAGGATATATATTCGACAATACTACTTTAGTTATAAATCCAGAAGCTACTCAAGCGTCAATGTATATTGAAAACGGGTCAATAGTTTCGGCAGCGGCTTCTTTTAGTGTAAAAAGATTTAAAGTTGAGAAAGATAAAAAATACACATTTAAGTCAATAACTACATCTGTAAATAATACTCCATTAACTGGTGTTATGTTTAAAACCACTTCTGCTTTTTCGGGTAGTGGCACTGTTTTGTTACCAGTAGCGAATAATACTCCTATAGGCACAAATTTAAACACAGAGTATACACCAACACAAGATGGTTATATTTTTACTACAAAATGGACTGGTATTGATTTTACTTGTACTACATCAAGCGAAGTAAATAAAATAGACAGTATTAGAGATGATTTTGACATCAATAAAGTAAGTGTAGATAACTCATTAGATAAATTAAACACTGCCGTATTTGAAGACGTACAAGAATTAATATTAAATGAATTTTTAGAGAATAAACCATCTACTTACATAAGTAATACAGGTATTATAAGTGCAGGGGGTAGCACATATGCATTGAGTAGATACAATGTTGTTCAAGGTAAGAAATACTTAATACAAGGCGAAACAACAGCAGCAACTACTTTAGCTTTCGCAGGGGCAATGTTTAAAACATCACCTGATATGACTGGTAGTGGAACTGTGGTTCTTCTTGTACCTAACGGAGCTCCTATAGGAACTAAATTTTCACAAGAATACACACCAACACAAAACGGTAATTTATTTGTAACACAATGGCATAGACTAGCTTTTACTATTTATGAAGTAATAGAAAGCGAAGTAAATAAAATAGATGAGTTAGGTACAAAGGTTGAAGATTTAGAAATTTCAATAGGTATTAATCCTTTAGACAGATTGCATAATATTGATTCACTAAATCCATTAAGTAGAATAAACTTAACAGCAGGGTTCGCTTCGATATTTCATAGTTGGGGTTTTGTTGGTGACTCTTTAACTAGTGGGCAACATGAGTATAAAGAGAGCGGAGTAACTAAATATGAAAACCTATACGATTATTCTTGGGGGCAAATGATTTGTAAAGCTACGGGAGCAGATGGGTACAACTTTTCAATAGGAGGTCAAACAGCTAAAGGGTGGTGTACTGATACTCATGGGGCTTTAGATAGAAGTTGGAGCGGTGCTAGAACTAATATTAAGAAATCATATGTTATTTCAATGGGTACTAATGATAGAAACAATTTCAATCAATCTAAGGCAGGGAGCTATCCTGTAGGTGATGTTAGTACTGATATTGATTTATTAGATTATAATAACAACGCTGACACTTTTGCAGGATGGATGGGAGGAATTATACAAAGATTAAGAAGTGTTCAACCTAAAGCTAAGTTGTTCTTGATTACTCTACCAAAAGAAAATGTTTCTGACACATCTAATGTTCAGTTATGGAATAATGTTATCAGAGACTTAGCTACTAAGTTTGAAAACGTTTTTGTTATAGATGTATATACTTATGGAGTAGTTCAAAACACGCCTTTTAAAAACATTTATTGGAGTGGTGGGCATTACAATACTTTAGGTTATCAATATTACGCATGGATGATTATGACGTATATTGATTGGATAGTTAAATCGTCGCCTTTAAAATTCAGAGAAGAAGGTTTTGTCGGAACTGGTAAGAGTTACTACTAAACGAGTGAGCCTAAAAAAACTCACTCAAAATAATTTTCTAACAAGGAGCGTAAACACAATACGCTCCTTTTTTACTTGTTTACTTGTTTATTAAATTTATAAAGTTTATATTTGTGTTATGGAAATAGTAATTGAGAAAAACAAAGTGCCTGAGACAAGCCCAAAGTGGGTTGAAGTTCTTGGAAATCTAATGGTTGACGAATCTTTTTTAGTTGACATAGATAAACGAAATAACGTGGCTACAGTAGCTACTCAATGGTATCACAAGGAAGAAGGTTGCACCAAAAGGTTTAGAAGCACCACAAAAGGTCAACCCGATGGAAAAGTAAGATTTTGGAGGGAGAGGTAATGATGGATGAAGCAATAGTTACTATAGTAGCGATGGTATGCATAACAATATGTGTTATAACTATGGAGTATTTTAAAAACAAAAAACAATAACAATGAACAAAGGAAGAATAACAACACTACAAAATAGAGGTAGTACATTGCCTGAGATTGGTAAAATTAAGATAGGGATTAAGCATCCGCAAAAGGGTTATCCTATTGCCGTCGACTACTTCGTTCCTAAATCGAACTACGAAGAAATGTTTAAACAGATTTATGGAGAAAAGCCAAATCAATTGAACATTGCTTTCATTAGTGATAATATCGAGGAAGTTTGTAATCAACGTTTCGAAGCATGGGATAAAGGGAAAAGATTTGGTTACGGTGATGGCATTACTTTTACGGTTTGGAACGGAAATGCGTATGTGGAAGAAGGTAAAGACGGTGAGTTTGTAAAGAAGTACGCTAAACTATGGAAAGAAATGTTAACACTTAGATTTGTTCTAATAGGGATGAAAGGTATTTTAGGACATTGGACATTTACTACAAATGCGGTAAAAGGTAGCATTCCAACTATCATAAACGCTTTTGACATGGTAAAAGAAAAGGCAGGTACTATAATAGGTTTCCCATTCACTTTATCGGTTGCTTTTAGAAATAGCTACGGAGCAGGTGAGACGAAAAAGTATCCCGTTATTACATTAGTACCTAACTTTACGGATCAAGCAATCGAAGAGGTTAGAGGGTATTTACAAGGTGGAGGAAGTGCAAATATGCTTAGCGTTGGTAAAGTTACTAGATTAGAACTAGGTAGTGGTGATGTCCAAGAAGTGGAGGTGATAGATGGGTAGGTTAGAGGTAGGAATGACGTTTGATGTTGTGGAGTTTATAGGAAGCGTATATTGAACTTAACGCCATTAAATAAGCAGATAATTTGCAGGAAAATAAATGATTATAATTACGTTAAAATACTTCATTGGAGTCATTATGTTTATAAAAACGAGTCTAAGTTAATCGGCAAACTAACAATAAAAACAATAAAGTAATGAAAATAGAACAAGTGAATACCGAGTGGTATGATGACAATGCGATACGTCTTCCAAATTATAAAGTCGGACGTGTAACCTTTGCACAAGGCAGATCATACTTTAGAATAAACGAAGATGGTACTTTAGCTATGCCATTTCGACTATACACGAGCTTAACTACAACAATAAGTCAAAGCTTGCCAGACTCACCATTTCTTTTAGATTGGAAGCTGTCACTAGGCAAAGCAGAGAGCGAACGTTATACACGTATGAAAGCGGATTACGGAACACTAATGCATGAGCAAATAGGAGTCTTTATTAAATGTGGTGGCAGTTGGGATTTAGAAAGTGCAGAGGAAGTAGTTAAACAGTACACAGCGAAGCATTCCCTTTCATATCCCGAAATATCGAACTGGCCAAGAGATTTGCAAAAAGATATGATGGCTTTTGGTGTGTTCTATGACGAACGTAGAGTTAAGCCTTTAGGACTAGAATACGTTCTTCTAAGTAAAACGGGATTCGGTACTCCTATCGATTTAGTATGTGAACTAGATACTGATAAGGGAAGAAAACGTGCTGTTATTAACTTTAAATCGGGACGTAAAGGCTTTTATGAAAGCCACGAGATCCAAATGGAGTTTGAGCGACAATTATGGAATGAGAACTTTCCCGACATGGAATGTGAGATCGCGTGTAATTGGGCGCCTAATGATTGGCGTACGAAGCCTAGTTATAGGTTAAAAGAATGGTCAGGTGATGTTAGCGAAGAGTTGCCACACATCATAGGCCTTGCAGAGATTCGCTACGCTAGACGTGCTGAAAATAGAAAATACAAGGTGTTTAGCGGTGATGCTAACGGAGGAGGTAACATCGAAGAAATGAGTGTGCGTGAATATGTTATGAAGAAGTATGATATATTGCCTAGTGCGGAAGTGGACCAAGAAGAGGGTGATGGTTTGCCATGGTAAAAACTTTTTTACAAATATATTTTGTTTATATTATTTATAATATTATATTTGTAAGACAAAAACAATAAGATTATGAAAACAATTAATTTTCCACAAGACTTTATGTCAAGACCACATTCAGTTGGTGTAGGTACACAGTTTTGTTATCCTGATTTCGAGAATACAAGAATAAGTATCGTTATTGGTGATATGTTTTATTCGAACGGATCTACAACTTATGAGATGTGGGATTTTAGAGAAGAAGATCCGCAAGGATACTTAACTGTTGATGAAATAAACGAACATTTGCAAAACAATCCTTTATAGAAATGAAAAGAGAAATAACAGTTTTCGTGCTAACAATAGCAATGTTAATATTATCAATCGCAATACCAACAATAATTATGTTATGTCTGAATTAACAATACAACTAGACAACTTTAATACAGTATTAAAGACTAATGAGAATTACGTGAACACGTACAATGCTAAACTAGAAGAAGCATTAAAAAGAGTAAAAGAAGAGCTTACAGAAGAGCAAGATTCCGATTTACTTAAGCTATCTTTGTCTGCTAAAAAAGCTAAAACAGCAATGAATGACTCACGAAGCGTATACACACGTAAGTTTGACGAAATCAAAGGAATGTTTACAGCGCAGGAAGCTGGTATTCAATCGGTAATAGATAAAGTACAACAAAAGCGTGATGCATCAGCAAAATTAGTTCTAAATAAAGAACGTAAGATTGCAGAAGTGGAGGTTTTAGAGAAGTTTGTTAGCGATAAACTACGTGAACTTTACATGAACGAACTTGCAGAAGATGTTAATACTATCCATGCTTTAAATGGGAATATTGAAGATGCAAAGCCAGCATTTTCTCAGACAAGGTTTGCTCTTCTCGTTTCTAAGATAGTTGTAAAATCTGCTTACGGAAATGATGTCGAAGAAATAGTTAAAAAATCCATTGAGGGTAAGTATGAAATTTTACAAGCTCATTACTTAAAAGCTATTAACGAAGCAATAGCAAATCCTAAGCCTAAAGCTGAAACTGTAGCAGTTCCGGTCGCAGTTGTGTCTACTCCGATCGCTACTCCAAAAGGAGTTAAAGAAAAACTTTCACTTACCGTACTGTCAGATATAGGTTGGTTAAACATTGTTCAAATGTATTTCCGTGATAACACAGGGTTAGACGGAAAAGTGACATTAGAACGTATGCGTAAACACGCTGAAAACGTAGCTAATAAAACGGGCGAGTTAATCGAATCAGGGGTAGAATACGAAGAATTAGTAAAAGCTACAAATGCAAAGAAATAAAATATATAAGCTATCAGAGCTTAATATCGGAGATAGATTTACTATAATTGGGGGTAACGGTGATATTTACCAACTTGCAGAAAACGGAGTGGTATTAGCCAAGGTTGTAGATAGTAAATTACCTGGTGCAAACCTAGAAGAATTCACAAAAAAGTTAAAGGAATGTAATGTTAGATTCCTTAGGTCAGTAAAATAAAATTAAAATTAAATTATACATTATGTCTAAAAGAACATTAAACGGATCAGTAGCGTTAACAAAATTACCACAGGCTGTAATTATTGAGAAAAAAGGTAAAAGCGGAATTATTAAAGGTGTATTCTTACCTATAGAAGGTAACTCTATGACTGAGAAAGACGGTGTTGTTTACATGGACGTTAGGGTGGTTCTTCATGCTGAGGAGGATAAGTACGGTAATCATGGGTTTATTGCTAAAGCTGTTCCATCATCTGTTTACAAAGAAAAGAAAGACGACTCAGAATTTATGGATTCTCAACAACCTATATTAGGTAATGTTAAAGACTTCTCTTTTGCTTCAAATAGCGCTCCTGTAGAAACATTCGAGGAAAATGATGAACTTCCTTTCTAAAAACTTAAGGGGTGTAAAAGCCCCTTTTTAAATTAAAAAAAACAATGATTGATAAAATAAAAGAATTCTGCTTAGATATTTCTAATATTGAAAATTTAGAAGATAAAATTAACCTTATTAACGAAGCTAGATTTTTAATACACCAACACAGCCCATTTAAAAACGAACCTATCGATTTCGTTAAGTGGGAGACGTGCGATAATGTAACACACAATGACTATAACCCGAATAAGGTTGCCCCGCCAGAAATGGAGTTACTAGAGGTTTCGATATTAAATGACGGATATACGCAACCTATTGTATCGTGGCAGAACGACAATAAGCAAAAGGTTGAGGTAATCGATGGTTTTCACCGTAGCAGAGTTGGTAAAGAAAGTAAGATTGTAAAAAAACGTGTAATGGGTTATTTGCCTATTGTAAATATACGTACTGAGCAAAGCGGTAAAAATGATCGTATCGCTTCTACAATTCGACACAACAGAGCTAGAGGTAAACACCAAGTAGATGCAATGAGTGAGATAGTAATTGAGCTTAAAAATAGAAATTGGTCAAATTCTCGTATATCTAAACAACTGGGTATGGATGAAGAAGAAGTTTTGAGATTATGCCAGATATCAGGAATTGAAAATATATTCTCGGATAGGGATTTTAGCCGTGCTTGGGAAGTTGAAGGTCATGCTTCGGAGTTTGAGCCAATAACGGAAAGTTTAATTGAGGAATCAATGGATTTGCATAAAATACCAAACGAAGGAGATACAACTAGAATATATCATACATTCGATAAATGGGAGTGCCACAAGGCAGGTTTTTACGAATCTAAAAAAGAAGGTTTAACGGATGAGGAATGCGAGCAGGTGTATATAGAAGTATTAACAAATCCTCAGTTGTTTGACAGTATTTTGCAAAAAGTTATAGTAGAGTGGAAACACTCTTGCGAGCACTACTTGACAAACAAGTCAATGAACCGTATCGCGTGGTTAGGCCAAGCGTCAGTTTGTTATCATTCCGGCGTTCCTTCAAAGTATGCAGGGGCATGGTTTAAAATGACAAAAGAACAGCAAGATAAAGCAAATGATATCGCTTTAAGGCATTTAAATATATGGCTAGACAGAAATGGTTTGTCGTCATTGTCTTTAGATGAAGGTTTAGTAATAGGTAGGCAAATAGAATTATATTAATTATGTCATTGAAAAAATATTTAGACATTTCTGTTTTAGAAGCTACGCAAAAACGAATTACAAAAGTTTTTGATGACTTCGAAAAAGTTTATATAAGTTATAGCGGTGGTAAAGATAGTACCGTAATGACACATTTGGTTTTAGAGGAAGCTATAAAAAGAAATAGGAAAGTAGGGTTACTTATTATTGACTTGGAAGCTCAGTACAAAAATACAATTACTCACATAGAAGAGATTGTAGAAAAGTACAAAGAAAATATTGATCTACATTGGTTTTGTGGTGAACTTTTGTTAAGGAATGCAGTTTCTGACTTTGAACCTAAATGGACTTGTTGGGATGAAGGAAATAAAAACCTTTGGGTTAGAGACAAACCGAAATATGCTTCTGAAAATTCACAGTACGATTTTTATATTCCTAAAATGGAGTTTGAAGAATTCATGGTGTTATTTGGGAAGTGGTATTCTAAAGGAGTGTTGACAGCTGGATTCATTGGTATTCGTTCTGACGAAAGTTTGCATCGTTACCGTGCTATTGTGTCAGATAAAACTGGCTTAATGCATGATGGTTTAAAATGGACTACCAAGATAGCTAACAACTTATTTAATGTATACCCTATTTACGATTGGAGGACTGAGGATATTTGGGTATTCCATTCTAAAAACAAACATCTATGTTATAATAAAACTTATGACATGATGACTAGAGCAGGTGTTAAATTAAGCAACCAAAGGTTATGTCAACCATTTGGAGACGATCAAAAGAAAGGACTTTGGTTGTATCACATATTAGAGCCTGAGACATGGTATAAGCTTTTGAATAGGGTTAGTGGTGTAAATAGTGGGAGCCTGTATATAAATGAAAGGGGTAATATAAACGGAAGTAATGACGTTACAAAACCCGAAGGCTTTACATGGGAGTCATACACTAACTACCTGTTAAAATCATTGCCTACAAAAACACAAGAGCATTACAAAAGATGTTTTTTAAAATTCATTGTAGGCTGGAGAAAACGAGGTTATAAGGTCATGCCAGACGAAGCTCCACACTCTTTAGAGGTTAAATGTTGGGCTCCTTCGTGGAAGCGTATGGCTAGGTGTATTTTGAGAAATGATTATTATTGCAAAGGGTTAGGTCAAACACAGCCAAAGTCAGAAGCATACGAAAAATATAAATCAATTAAGGAAAAAAGAAGATTAAGCGAGGAGTTAACATGATCCAACCAACAAAACAATTACGTAAATACCAATCAGACTTTTCACTACAACTTGCAAGATCAGTACAAAAAAACACTAAAGTAATAGGATGCGCCCCGACAGGTTCGGGAAAATCTTTAACAATGATTACTATTGCTTGGAATGCTACCCGTAAAAATAGAACTGTTTTTATTATATCGGAGACGTATAAAATTTACGAGCAACTAAGAGACGAAGCAGGCGGACATATTATTGCGGACGGTGTAAAATTTGTTAATATAAAAGACGGTGAGTTATACGTATGTATGGCGCAAACATTAGCTAAACGACCTTTGATTATCGACCAACTTAACTCACTGGAGACTCCCCCGATAGTGATTGTTGACGAAGCGCACATTGGAACTCCCACAAAGATACTTACACAGTTAAATGATAATATACCCGTTATAGGATTTACAGCAACACCTGATGCTAGTATAGCAAAGCATTTGCCAGAACTTTACAAAGATTGCGTTGTATGTTGCCAGGTTGATGACCTTATACAACAAGGTTTTTTATCTACTTACAGACATGTAAAGCGTGATGGTGCAATGCTTGGGGTTCTTAAAAAACGTAACGGTGAATTTACGGAGCAGTCACAGATAGAAGTATTCGGTACTGAAAGTGTTTTTAATGCTCTTATATCAGACTTGCAACGTTATCCGTATAAGAAGTGCGTTATATATGTAGCGTCGATTAAACAGGCTCAAAACGTCTCAAGCGAACTGCAAGCAAGAGGCATCCCATGCGTTGAATATCACTCTAAGTTAAAAGACGGCGATTATCAATTAAGCAGGTTTACAGTTTTAGACGAAGTCAACGTTTGTGTTTCGGTAAGCGCCTTAACAAAAGGTTGGGATTATCCGCCGATCGATATGGTTGTACTTCTTCGTAAAACTTCATCATTAGCCTTGTATCTTCAAATGATTGGAAGAGGGGGGCGGATTATGCCGGGGGTTAAAGACAGCTTCATTTGCTTAGATTACGGTGAAAATTGGGTGCAACATGGACTTTGGTGGGATGATAGACCTTGGGAAGTGCTTTGGAAAGAAGTTAAAAAAGTTTCTGATGATGGAATTGCTCCCGTTGTCTTATGTCAAGAATGCGAGTCTATACACAGTGCATCACAACCAAAATGCCAGTTTTGCGGATATGAAAGACCTGTAAAAATTGAGCTAAAGCAAATAGAGGAAGCGCAAGATGTAACATCGCCATACATGCAACTTGTAGGAAAGTTATTAAGTCAACTTACACCTGAGGAACTTTCAATTTACGCTAAAATAAAAAGCAAGCAAGCATTTTGTGCTAGAGTAGCACGAAGTCAAGGTGTTGATTATTTAGAAAGTTTTGCTAACTTTATGACCTACAAAAAAAGTTGGGTTGCAAGACAAGCTAACTTAGACAAAGGGTTTACTGATTTTACGCTACGTTAAAAAACAATAATACAATTATGAAAATACAACAAACTTGGAATGCTATTGAAAAATGGCTTGAAGCAGGATTGTCCGTAATACCTGTAAGAGACAAAAAAGAAGGTACGCGCCCCGCTAAGACACCATACAACGGATGGAAGCAATACCAATCAGAAATTATCGATAAAGGTATTTTGTTTCAGCAAATGGAATACTATAACACAAATGCTGTTGCTGTAATTACGGGATCTGTATCAGGAAACCTAGAAATTATCGATATTGACAGCAAGTACAATCATGGCTTTGATGCTGTCTTATTTGCAGACATTGAAAAGTTTTACCCTTTATTGTGGGAGCGTTTAAGAATTCATAAAACTCCAAGTGGTGGTTATCATATATTGTATAGAACAACACAGCAACCTGATGGAAACAAAAACCTTGCAAGCCGTAACTCTACCGATGAAGAAATAGCACAAGACGAAAAAGACGGTAAAAGACCAAGGAAAACACGTTGTTTCTTAGAGACACGAGGTCAAGGGGGTTATGCCTTACTACCTCCGTCTATGGGTTACGCTGTTATTCAAGACGTAGAAATACCTTTAATTACTTGGGAAGAAAGATGCTCACTTATTTCTTTGTGCAAAACTTATGATCAAACTATTAAAGTAGAGCCTACACCATCACCTCGTAAAGTTGAAAATGACGCGTATTCAAAAAACCCTTTCGAAGATTATAACGAGCGTTGTGATCCAAATCAGTTAATGACTTCTTTAGGTTGGAAGTGGTTTAGAGAAAACAATACTTTTATTTGGTACGATAGACCACGATACCAAGGGGAGGAGTCTGGAGTCTCTGCATCATATAACAAAAGCAAAGGTGTGTTCTTTATGTTCACTTCTTCTGTAGGTATTGATAATGACCGCGGTTATAATCCATCTTCGCTTTTAGCAGAATTTCAATTCAACGGTGATAAAAAAGCGTGTTTTAAATGGTTAGTACAAAACGGATTCGGTGAGCATACCAAAAGATTCGAGCAGGCTACAATTAAAAATGCTGTTATATCTGGCAAAGCGTCACTTCCCGAAAACTTTTCACAAGAAGCAAAAGAACAATTCGCTAAGGAGCAGGAGATTTACAAGTCAAACCATCCTTTTGGTGTGTTTTGGCAACTTAACGACAAAGGTAAGTATGTAATATCTCGTGAGGAATTTTATACCGTAGCGGAGTCAATGGGCTTTCGTAATCACTTGGGAGATATTGTACAACTTGCAGGAAGGTTTATTTACAAGTTTTCGCCTAATGACTTTTATGATCTAATGAAAGACTATATTAAGGAGGAGGAAGCTGAATTATATATTGACATTTGCAACGGTTACGAGTCGTTTATACAATCGTCTGGTAGTTTTAGCATTAGCCGTATAGCATCGCTTGAAACGGACGGAATTATTAGCGATAGTCAATCGGAGTGCTACAAATTTTATAACGATGTAGCGGTTAGAATTACGCCTAGTGCTATTCGTGTAGTTCAGTATGATGATATTGAAGGTTTAATTTGGGCGGATAAAATATTGCATAGAGATTATCCAAAAGACTCAGTGAAGTCATCTGGTTTATACGAAACATTCTTAAAAAACTCTACTGGATTTTCGGACGATGTAAAAAATATTATCGGTTATTTGTGCCATGATTACAAGAGTGAAGCGACAGGATATATTGTTGTAATGACTGAAACGGTTTTAGACTCTAAAGACGGGGGCGGATCAGGTAAAAATATATTCGGTAATATGCTTCGTAACATGATTACAGTTTGTACTGTTCCTGGATCTTCTGTTAAATTTGATAATAGTTTGTTACAGTCGTGGAATGGTGAGCGCATTTATTTCTTAGCTGATATTCCTAAAAAAATTGATTGGGCTTTCTTAAAAGAGTTTTCAAGCGGTTACGGATTATTGAAAAAGCTTTACAAAAATGAGGTACAAGTAAATCCGGAAGATATGCCAAAGTTTTTATTGAATACAAACTATTCTTATGATGATGCAGATGGAGGTTTAAAACGTAGAATAAAACCTATTGAATTTACACCTTTCTACACGTTAAAAGGCGGTGTTGATGCTGTGCATGGTAAAATGTTTCCTAGTGAGTTTACCAAAGAAGATTGGGCAGACTTCGATCGTATAGTTTTAGATTGTATTCGTTATAATTTGTCTAAAGGAGGCAAGATTGAAACGATGCAACTTTCTAAAACAGGTTGGGAAAAGAAATTTAAATCTACATATACAACAGGAACTTATGATTTTATACACATGAATATTGATATGTGGGTTGAGCAAGGTTTTGTATCAAATAATAAATTCAAGGAACAATATAATGATTTCGCAAACGAAAACGATATACAACATAAATACCGTGCTACAAGTATATTAATGAATATTGCATTAAAGGAATATTGTGATCGTATGGAAATAGTGTTTAGTAGCAATGAAAGATCGCAAGGGGGTAGAGGTAGAAGGTTCACAAAAAATGAAGATTGTCCTTTTTAGTTTGTTTATTAAATTTATATTATTTACATTTGAGGTATGAAAAAAAACAGAATACTAAAAAGACTTAGACCGAATAATATAGTCGCGTTTTATGATGGTGACCACGAGTTATATTTTTCGATAGGTTACGGAAAGATTAAGGTGTACAATGGAGCTTTGTATATTTTAGGCAAGAGAAAGAATATAGATTTATTTTTTGATATTAAGATGCAGTATTTAGCTCAGCTTAGAAAATCACTTGAAAACGAATTTTTAGAAGATTATTCTTTCAAATTAGGTCAGTTAAGAGTTTTACAAGTTTTATTTAGTTAGGTGTATACAATGAAATGTCAAAACTGTAAGTTTATTACTTACAAGCGTGAGGAAAAGAAAAACGGGGAAATATCACAGTATAGAACTCCGTATTGCTCGAATGTAAATTCGGAATGGAGTAATAAACGTATTAAAAAATCAAACAAAGCGTGTAGTCACGTGGGAGGATTATGAAAATAGAAAAAGGGAAGTTGTATTATAACGGTGATTATGTATATAAATCTACTGGAGATTTTGAAGACAAAAGTGGAATTATAACAGATAAAATAGCAGTTCATTGTAAAACACAAGAGGATGTAAACTATGTTTTTAAGCATTACAAATTTAATGCAGAATGGAATATTTTAGGTGATTTTTATTTAAAAAACTTACCAAATGTTTATATTTTTCTTGAATCAGAATCTTGGGCTAAGAACAATAATGATAGATTTGGGAATAGTCATCATACAATCTCAATCGACCAATTCAAAGAGTTTTATCCATAAGCACCTACACTTCAAGACCCAATCTCACCGCTTCATTACACTAATAAAGGTATTCAGCCTATTGACTATATCGAAGCTAATAAGCTAGATTTTAACGAGGGGAATGTTGTTAAATACGTGACAAGGTATAAAGATAAAAACGGGTTGGAAGATCTTAAAAAAGCAAAATTTTATTTAGACAGATTAATAAATAATTATGACAAGGACAACTAAAAACGGTTTAGGCTATGAATTAGAAATAGTAGAAATAGCCGGAAAAGTATTAAAACTACAAGCGGGTGGTGTTTATCACCATATAGAATTTGAAAGACAAATAAGGCACGATAATACGCTATATAACGCTTTGTTAAATGGTAATTTAGAAATCTTGGAGGAGGAAGAGCTAAAAGAAATCGACAACTACATGCATAGGCAGTATTTGAAAGAGCAATGCTATAACCTAATAGATTCGGGAAAAAGTTTTAAGGTAGATGTTGGTGATGTTTTTGTTACGGAGGTTATTTAAAAAGGAAAAGGTTATGAAAAGTATTACACAAGAGTATTTAAAAAAGCACTACTCTGTTAAAGAGGTTGCTAATTTTGAAATGGTTGAAAGAAAACCTTTATTAATATGTAAAGATGGTTATTCTATAAGCGTTCAAGCTTCTGAATACCATTATTGTACCCCAAGAATCAACTTAGAAGATGGATGTTATTATTCTGTTGAATTAGGTTTCCCTAATGAATATGATGAGTTGATTGATAAGTATGCAGAGGATAAAGGCAGTATTTATACTGTATTCGGTTATGTTCCAATTGAAGTTGTAGATGAGTTGATTACTAAACATGGAGGTATTGCTTCATGAAAAAAATACATGAAGATTTTATTAATGATTTTAAATTGTTATTAAAAAAATACGATACTGAATTTAATTTAGATTTTATTACGGAGGGTTGGTCTCATAAAGATGTTCCTACTATAAACTTTAATTACCGCGAAGACAGGGGTTTTGTTAAAGATTTAGTATTACCTAATTATATAGACAAAAATTATAAATATGAAAAAAATAAACCTTACAGAAGATCAAGCTAGAGAGTTGTACTACAATATCAACAACTTTAAGCTATTTCTTAACGGAGCGGAGCAATTAGATAAGTGCCATTTTAAATCGGTAAAGTTTTGGACTCCAGTTTTAAACAATCACATGACGCGAGCAAGACAAAGTGTTGAGTATATACAAAGAGAGTTTGATAAGCACTTTAAGCCAAAGGATAATGACCTTATAGAATTTGATGCGCCAAGTGAATTAAATAGGGTACTGGAGTTTTTCGGAAGATTACATCCCGATAATATAGATAAAATAATGACTAAATTGGAATCAGAGGTATGACAATTAAAGCGTACAACTTACATATACCTATTTGGAATTATAGATACAACCTAATAATTGAAAAGGACGAAAAAAAGGTAAACAAATTTTTAGGTGAAGACTTCTTTAATAGCGACACAAACGGTGCTTTTATTAAAAATCAAGAGTACAACATAATCTGGCTTCGTGACTTAAAAAATATTCCTACTATTGCGCATGAAGTTTTACACATGGTGTTCGATGTTGCAAATTCAAAAGGGTTGGAGTATAGTTTAGGAAGTGAGGAAAGTTATACATACCTAATAGCATTTATAATTGATCAAATTTTAAATGATAGAGGTGATAAAGAATCAATAAAATTTTAGAGATATGAGAACAGCAGAAGAGATATTACAAAAGTGGTATACGCCATTACACGGTATAGGAGATATTGCTCACTTACAAATTGTTGAAGCCATGAAAGAATACGCTATCGAAGTCGCTAAGGAAACGTTGAAGAATGCGAGTGATAGTTTTTATACTTCTCATGAAGAAAATAAATTAGATAACGTATTTACCGCTATAAATGTTATATCATCCGAAACAAACATACCTAAACTTGATTAAAATTAACAAGTGGCATAATAGATTTATGGAAGAAGCCTTTTCAGTTGCTGAATGGTCAAAGGACGTAAATACAAAAGTAGGATGCGTAATTGTAGGAAAAGATAGACGTATCTTAGATAAGGCGTATAATGGATTCCCTCGCGGTGTTGATGATAGCTTAGTAGAGCGATATGAAAGACCATTGAAATACATATTCACACAACACGCCGAAAGGAATGCTATAGATAACTGCGCCCGTGATGGAGTACCGATGCGTGATTCAGTCATGTACACCACACTATTTCCTTGCCATGAGTGTGCCAGGAGCATTATACAAGCTGGTATTAGAATGGTTGTATATTCTCAAGAAGCGAGCGAAAGGTTTACAGAAAGTTCGGAGTACGCTAGAATAATGTTTAAAGAAGCAAATGTTGAAATATTAAATGTAGAGATATGAAAAAACTAAATTTAAAGACTTACATGTCACTCCTTAAAAAAAGATAAAGAGATGGATAAAATATACGTTGTAGAATACCCCGACTTAGGTATTAAGCAAGAGAAGTTGTTAATAGACCACAGTATATATTTAGAGTATTTATCTTTACCTTATGAGACTAAAGAAGAACAATCTTATGCTAAAAAATGGTTTAAGAGTAGAACTAAAGGTAAAGAGTGGTTTACAGAAAGGTCTCCGTATTTTGAAGCTATCAGTAGTAGAAAATATAATTGTAATTTAAAAGAGAGTATTAATATTGAAGTTTATGAAAAAACTAGAATCAATTAGAGAATTACACCTATGCTTAATAAAATTACTTAAATATCAAATGTACACAGAGGTTTCACAAATATTACTTACAAAGATAGATGTCAACAACTTGTCTGAATTAAAAACAGCTCTTGTTTGTACTAAAGACATAAGTAATGATGGTGTTAAAATAGCTAGAGAATATGTATTAAATAACTATAATATGTTGAAATATGAAACTAAAATACAGTAGAAGAAGATACTTTTCTAGTTTGTGGTATAGATTAAAAGTGAAACTAGTGTTAATGTTAATAAAATAAAAACAATGAAAGTTAAAACAAAAATTATCGACAAGACAATTGAAACACCAATGTTAAATTATTCTAAAAAAGGAGATGCTGGAATAGATTTAACCGCTACCTCAAAATGGTTTGACGATGACGGCAACGTTTGCTATGGTACGAACAGAGCTTTTGAAATACCAAATGGATATGTAGGGTTATTATTTCCTCGTTCTAGTAACGCTAAAAAAGATTTAATACTAAGTAATAGTGTTGGTGTTTTGGATAGTGGTTATCGTGGTGAAGTTATGTTTAAGTTTAAAAGCACTATTAATAATTTCACGATATGGACTTTAATTAAAAAGATTTTTAATAAAAATTCAAGATCAAAAACTTACCGATACATGGGTAATAACTACGACACTGGCGACCGAATAGGTCAAATAATTATTCTTCCTTATCCACAAATAGAGTTTGAGGAAGTGGAAGAACTTTCCGAAACTGACAGGGGCAATGGTAGTTATGGTAGTACTGGTAAATAATAAATGGAAGCGGTTTAGAAATATTCCGCTTTTTTATTTGTTTATTTTATTTATATTATTTACATTTGTATCAAGGTAGTAATGGTGCTACTGTTAAAAATAAGGTTATGGAATTTAAAGGAACAAAAGGAATATGGGAGTTAATAGAGCACAATTGGTCTGACTCCTCAATTATGTGTGGTGACAAAACAATCGCTACAAACTCAATTTACGAAGAAGCAACTGAGGCTAATCAAGAAGTTTTAGAAGCTGAAATGTCTGCCAATATGAAGCTTATTTCATGCGCTCCTGAGATGTTGGAGATGTTGAAAGAAGCTATGGATATGTTATACAGATGTCAATCTCCATCAACAGCTACAACAATGTTGGGTCGAGAAATAGAACAACTAATCAAAAAAGCAACAACAGTATAATCATGGATAACTACTTAGAAATATACCTTAAAAATAAAGGTGTACACTCAGACGATATTCAAGAAATATTAGAAGCTGAACTAGAAGACACAATAGATTATATAAGACATGATCTGTGGGTTGTTTATCAAGAATACTTGAAACATATTAAAGAAATTGAATAATCATGGAAATTAAATCAATAGAACAGATAAAAAAAGATGTAGCGAAAGAGTGCTTTTTTGATAGTTGGGGACAACTTGAAGAGTTAGCTAAAACTAAATCTAGCGTGACTAGAAAAATGAATATAGTCGCTAAACGCTACGCATCCCAATTTCAAGCCCCTACCGAAACAATAGTATTGAAAGAAAGGATAGCGGAGTTGGAGGATATGCTCAATGAATGGGTATTACAGTTTCATCATGGTTCTGATAAATGGTTCACTTCAGAACTTATAGAAATGAGTGAATCACTAATCAATAAAGGTAAAGACAATGAGTAAAACACACTACGATCCATTTATGTCGACTTATGATCAATATGGTGAAGACTCTTCTGAAAAAGGCTACTGTGGTACATATCTTCAAGAAGATAGTTTAAATGTAACCAACTTAAAAGACTATGTTACCTGTAAAAAGTGTATTAAATTATTCAACAAATCAGATTTAGAAATGAAATCACATAATGAAAACTTTGCTAAAGACTGTCAGCAATTCGTTGATTTTATAAATGATAATAAAAACAAATAGTTATGAAAATATACAGAGAAGTAAAGGTAAGTGATAGGTTGCCTAGTGAAAGTGGTGGTATTATAGGATATTGCGATATGGCAGATATTCTTCAACCATTCAAGGACGGTGCAAACTTTATACTAAACAAATTAAAATAATGAACCCATATATTTTTGCGGGGCTTTCCGAAGAGGTACAACAGAATCCCGTAGTTCAAAACATAAGAAAGGTATCTAGTATTACAAATCACTTTTTTAAGGTTTTTAACATCACTAAAGATGATGTGATATCTAGGTCTAGAAAAGCAAATATAGCTTCCTGTAGGCGATGTATCGCGTATACGCTACGTAATAACACCAACTTAACATTAAGACAGATAGGTGAGTGTATTGGTCTTTCGGATCACGGCAGTGTTAAGTACCTAACGGAAGCACATGAAGGTTACCTAGAAACAAACAAAGAATTTAAACAAAAATTTGAATCAATAAAATGGAAAAATTAGAATTAAAACACCTTGCGCCTTACTTGCCTTATGGGTTGAAAGTTTATATTATTACAAGTAATGATGTTCTAGAAATTCTTTCATTAAATAAAGTATTGTTTAGAAATCAAATATTTATAGAAACAATAAATGGAGCTTATGGGAGCTTATATTTTAAACCAATCCTACGCCCCTTATCTGATTTAACCAAGAGGTTTAATGGTGATTCGTGCTTTATAACATATATGTGGTACAGCATCATATCTACTGACTCAGATTGCTTCGACAAAGATGATTTTTTTGAAAAATGTGAGTTAGGCATGGTTGATCATCTGCCATACATGGTTATACCGTTTTTGCTAGAAAATCACTTCGACGTGTTCGGACTTATCGAAAAAGGATTGGCGATTGATATTAATACTTTATAACTATGAGAGAAATTAAATTTAGAGGTCTACGAACTGATGGTTTATCCAATGATTTTGTTATTGGAAGTTTAATAATAGAACCAAATAATAAATATTTGATTGACTGGTTCGATAATGGCGTTAGACGAACAACAGAAGTAATCCCCGAGTCAGTAGGGCAATTAACAGGGTTGAAAGATAAAAACGGAGTTGATATTTATGAGGGGGATAAAATAATTGGAAAATTCGACTACTTCAAAGATCCTTTCGTTTTAAATGTTGAATATTCTGAGAACGCTTTTATAGCCACGGAGGGGGATTATGGTACAGATTGGATTCAAGAATGCGTAACAGTTGAAATAATAGGCAATATACACGAAAACAAATAAAGGCATGGAATTAAAAAACATTTATTTAGAAACAGCTAATTTGGATAAGGAGCGTTTCTTGGAGTTAACTAAGGGGATGGCTTTTTACTCCAAAGTGAATTTTAAAAATAAGTATATAGAACTTGACAATTTAGGTAATGGCTTAAAATGGTATGAAGCTTACAGACAACCTATATTCTCCGACCTTATAACCCTCGATCAACTAGAACAACTACTACACCCTTCACCGACGTACATTTCAATACCTATTGAGGATTACAAGCGGTTTCAAGAATGGGAAGCGCATCACAATATAAACTATGATAATTTAAAAACGGGTAGCGTGGTGATGCTAGATTATAGTGATGAGTTCTGTTCAGCTACAAACGCAGTAGACTACAAACAACCATTCACCATAGTATTTTACAGAACACCTTATTTTATATTAGGTGAAGGTTTGCAAAATATAGGAAATGAAAGAGAATACATAACCTTCGCGCAAGGTAAAAACTTCGCGTTTTTTTCATCAGAAAGAGACGTAAACTACATAAAAAAAGTAATTTCATATTAACCCCTCGTGACAAACTTTTTTTTGAGAAAACTCCGATTTTGGAGTTTTTCTTGTTTTTGCTACTTCACAATTTATGCATGTTTGCATAAAAATGGCGTTTTTCCTTAACTTATAATTAAATGGTAAATGCAACTTAATTGCGCTACTAGAACAATTTCTCACCTTTTTTCAAGTTTTTGACAAAACTCACCTATTTTCGCTATCAACTTTGTCATTATAACTACTTGATTATCAACTAATGGACAAAACAGCCTTAAATTTGACAAACCTGCTTTGTCAAAAAAATATGCCTTTAAACCTATTTAAACACTCTTTTTTATACTAATGACAAACTTTATATATAATTATTGTAAAAGTATCTAGAAGAGTAAAAGTATATATATCGTTATAAGCAACACATAATAATGATTACATTTTTAAAAAGTTTACTCCTATAGAAAAGTTATGAAAATAGGGGTGAGTTTTGTCATTTGGCTAAAAAACCGCCTTTAAAGTACTTTAAACCCACTAAAATCGTGACAAAACAGGTCTGTCACAAGGTGTCAAGGTTTGTCATCAACTTTTTTTTGAAACCATGCTAAAAAGCAGTATCTTTACATCAATGGGACACGATCAATTACAATCAAAATGCTTCTTATGGTTTTGGAATTATTATCCAAACCTTAGACAATTGCTTTGGCATACCCCAAACGAAGTTCCACAGGATTCGTTTCTTTTGGACCAGATAGCAAAGCATGATAAGAGTCTTGCTCATAAGTTAACAGCAATAGTTAAAAAACGCCTATCCGCACATCTGTCACGCCGTAAGGCTATCGGAGTAGTGAAAGGTGTTACAGACTTAACTTTGTATCACAATGGACGTTTACACGCTTTTGATATCAAGGTCGGGAAAGATACGCTAAGCAAAGAGCAAATAACATTTGGAGAGCAAGTTATAAGCCAAGGAGGAACATTTGACGTAATTTCAGATTTTGAAACTTTTAAAAATAAAATATACGAATATGTCGGAAAAGAGACTATCTTACCGTAAAGCGCTTTCGATAGCTAGAACTTTAGAAAGGGAGCACCTTAATTTGTTCACTGATATTTCCAAGCGCTTAGAACGTAGTAAAAACAATCCGAAAGACATACCGGCTATTTACAGCAGTTTTAAGGATACTTTTTCAGGGGATGAGTTAAGACTTAGGGAGAAGTTTATTTGTATGATAGCAGGCTTATATTCACCTGAGACTCTAACAGGAGGGTTAACATTAGCACAAGGTGTAAGGTCTGGTATAAAAGCAGCTTTAGGGCTAAAGTCTGAAAGGCAAGTTTCAACGATCCTTACAGTAGCATTAATGCGATACAAGAATAAACGGTTTAAAAATGATGTTGATTTAATGATTAAAATGGCAAAAGATGGAAGAGGAAATTAATGTAGGTGGTAGGCCTACCAAATATAAACAGGAATACGACGAGCAAGCGTATAAACTTTGCTTACTTGGTCATACAGATGTAGAACTAGCTAAATTCTTTGATGTAGCTGAATCTACTATTAACCTTTGGAAATTAGAGCATCCTTCCTTTTCGGAGTCCTTAAAAAATGGTAAAGAGGTTGCGGATGCAAATGTTGCCGCTTCTTTGTATAATAGAGCTATGGGCTACAAGCATCCAGATGTTGATATTAAAATGTTTGAGGGCAACATCATCGAAACAGAATACACCAAACATTATCCACCTGATCCAACTAGTGCTATCTTTTGGTTAAAGAATAGACAGCCTAAAAAATGGAGAGATAAGCAAGATCATAACCACACTAACGATGGTGAAGCGTTCCAAGCTCCTGTTATTAATATTGTTAAACCTGAGTAATGCATGGGATATTTAGTATTTAAAGAAGAATATAGCGCAGGTAAAACAAAAAGGTTTTGTATTAATAATTTGTCAGGTGAAACAATTGGAGTTATTAAATGGCATGCCCCTTGGAGAAAGTATTGCTTTCATACTTACCCAAATACAATATTTGATACAAAATGTTTAAGCGAAATAATTGATTTTATAAATACCGAAATGAATAAGCGTAAATAATGCATGGGGCAGGTATAAACATAAACTTTACACCTTCGTTAAAGCAGTTCCTGGCATGGGAAAGGTTACAGGATGAAGATACGCTTTTTATAGGTTACGGAGGTGGTGCATTCTCTGGTAAAAGTTATCTTCTTTGTTATTGGCTAACGACAATGTGCTTAGCTTATCCCGATACAGCTTGGGGTTTAGGTCGTAAGGCTTTAACTACTCTTAAGAAAACAACTTTGTTAACGTTGTTCAAAGTGTTTGGGGAAAGCGGAATAAAAAAGGACGAACACTACAATTACAATCAGCAGGATAACACTATCACATTTTACAATGGTAGTGTTATTTTCTTGATAGATACAGCATATCAACCGAGCGACCCTTTATATACTAGATTTGGAGGATTGGAGCTTACAGGGGCAGCTGTAGATGAAAGTGCAGAAACTAGCTATGAAGCTATTAAGATTTTATTTACTCGTTTAGGACGTAGGAATAATGCTAAGTATGGTTTAAAAAAGAAGTTGTTAGAAACGTTTAACCCTGCAAAGAACCATGTTTACACAAGGTATTATAAGCCACACAAGGAAGGTGAAGAACTTGATCAGCATATTTTTATACCGGCACTCCCTAAAGATAACCCAAGCCCAGAGGTAGAAGATTATATAAGGGATATTAGAGCTACTTCGGACAGGGTTACAATCGAGCGTCTTATTGAAGGCAACTTTGAGTATGATGATGATCCAAGCGCATTAATGGATTTTGATTCTATTAACAATATATTCACAAATAGACATGTGGTTGGAGGTATTAAATACATTACTGCCGATATAGCCAGGTTTGGAGCAGATAGCACTATTGTTATTGTTTGGTCCGGTTGGGTAGCTGTTGAAATACATAGGTACACTAAATTAGACACCGTGCAGGTTGCTAATAAGATTAAGGAAATTAGAATAAAACATAGAGTAGATATAAAGAATGTAATTTGTGACGAGGATGGTGTAGGTGGTGGTGTTGTTGATCAACTGAAATGCAGAGGTTTTTTAAACGGTAGCAGAGCATTAAAAGAAGAAAACTTCGTAAACCTTAAGAGTCAATGTTATTACAAATTGTCTGAAATAATAAACGCAGGAGACATGTATATTTCTAGTTGCGGAGTGGATGACAAAACAATGCTTATAGAAGAGCTAGAGCAAGTTAAGCAACACAACATGGATAAGGACGGCAAGAAGGCTATAGTACCAAAAGAGATTGTTAAATCACTACTTGGAAGGTCTCCCGATTTATCAGATGCAGTAATGATGCGTGCATGGTTCGAGTATTTACCAAAAAGAACGGGAAACTCAAAATTATTGGCTAATTTAGCCTAATGCTTGAATTATATAATAAGGTATTAGCTAATGATATAGCCGACGATAAATGCAATATTCTTCATGAATTTGAAGGTTATTACGTACATTTGTCATTATACTTTAAGGTGGTAAGGCGTGACACGGGGCTTATATATTATTTTAGAACTGAAAATGAATGCATAGATTATATAATTGAAAATGTTATTGAGAAGCAAAAACGGTAATATGCGAGTTGAATGCGACTTGCCACGTAAAAGAAAGAAAGCATATAGAAAGCATATTATTGCTTTTATTTTTGATAGTATTAAAGTAAAATTTGTATGATACATTTGATTTACATTTATTTTATTGTTAACGCGTTCTTGGCGGGTAGTCAGGACAGTTTAAAATATGGTATTTTAGTATTCTTGTTTGGTATACCGCTTTACATAGGCGTATACTTAATTGAGTTTTTTGAGTTCTTGATTAAAAAGTCATTGATAAGAGCATGGTATAGGCTTTATTTTACAGACTATTTTGCTAACGCGAATGATATGTTTATTAAGGTCAGAACGGCACAGTATCAAGGAATATGTAAAGAGTCTAAGGATAACTTAAACAAGTATTCAAAGTTTTTCCTTCGCCAAATAGACAAAAAGTACAATTACGGAATAACTAAATAACCCATGGAAAATACAAACCCATTAGAAATAACACAGAACCCACAGCAACAACTTGCATACAACAACGCTAAGGATCAATTAAACGTTGATACGCACCGTGTAATGCTAACAGCTTATAGACCTGATAAAAAAGTAGTAGTACCAACGGGCGAACTTGACGACGAAGGTAAGGAAATCACAAAAACTAAAATAGAAGACGTTAATCGTATTCCTGTTCCTTTTCAGAATATTATAGTCAATCGTAGGGTTGCTTTTATGAACGTGAAAAATATTCGTTTGGTTGCTGACTTCGAACATGATACACCAGAAGAGCGTTTATATAAGTTTGTTAATAAGATTCGTGAAGATAATAAGATTATGTACAAGGAGGTTGTAGTCGCTAAGAAGCTATTGCGAGATCTTCAAGTAGCTAAATTGTATTACTTCGAAAAGACTGACAAAAAGCAGTACGGAGAATTAAACCACGGAAATTCTAAACTAAGAATGCGTGTTAAGGTTATAGCTCCAAGCTTAGGTGACACGCTTATTCCTGTTTTCGACGAGTTTGGAAGCATGGCTATGTTTATTCGTAAGTATACCAACACAAATGACGATAACGTTACAGAGGTGTTTACTAACGAGTATATCAACGTATATGTTAACAACGAGCTTTCGGAGCTTAGCGGTAAAAACGAGTTTGGGAAGATTCCTATTTCATACTACGAAATGGAGGAAACTATTTGGAATGATGTACAACCTATTATCAATAGATTCGAAACGCTTATCAGCAATTTTGCGGACACTATCGATTATAACGGTTCACCAATATTAAAAGCAACAGGTGAGATAAAAGGATTTGCAACACGCGGAGAAAGAGGGAAGACATTTGAGCTAGAAGAGGGAGCAGATTTACAGTATCTATCTTGGGATAGCGCGCCAGACGCAATTAAATTAGAGCTTACAACGTTAAAGGAGCTTATATTTAGTTGTACGCAAACTCCTGACATATCATTCGAGCAAATGAAGGGTTTAGGTGGTATTACAGGTGTTGGTATGGATAGAGTGTTTTTAGATGCTCAACTAGGGGCTAACGATATTATAGATGGTGTTTATGGTGAGATTACCCAACGAGATATAAACCTACAGATTGCAGGCGCTCAGCATATAGACTCTTCTTTAGCAGGTATTGATAGCTTCGATATTTGGTTCGAGCTAGATGCTTTTAGATTTAACGATATACGTGCTACTGTTGACACGCTTACAGTTGCTTACCAAGCTGGTTTGATGTCTCAGCAGACGGCTGTAATGAACAATCCAATCGTTGAAGGCAACGGAGAGGAAGAATACCAGCGTATACTTGAGGAAAACGGATCACTTAGTTTTACTCAAGCTGAGGAAGAAGAAGAGGTATGAACAACACTAAAGAAGAAAATTTAATAGAAAGGTATATTATAAGGGAATACGCGCGGGTATTGGGAGTACTCGCGCCCTTAGCTGAAAGTGCTATTCCAGAAGCTTTACTAATGGAAATGCTTTCTAAGGAAATGCAGAACTTTAGAAACAACGTTACTAAACGCGTTGAATCGGGTATTGCTAAAGCTTGGGATGACAGCAATAAAGTGACCTTTGCTTTAATGGATGTTAAGTTTAGAAATGTAGAATTGCCGCCAAGAGTAAAAAGAATTATTTACGATGCTAATATTGACGCGTTAAATACTTTCATCAATAGGACAAAGGGCGGTCTTACTTTAAGCGATAGGATTTGGGAACAAACAAAGCAAGCTAGAAAGATTATTAAACGCGGTCTATTGGATGGGATAAAAGACGGTAGGCCGGCTTATGAAATAGCAAAAGACATTAAAGAAGCCTTAATCAACCCATTTACAAAAGAACCTGCACCAGGTATATACAAGTCTCCTATAAAAAATGCTATGCGTGTGGTACGTACGGAAGTGAATGCAAGTTATAGAACGGCGGATCAAAAGAATTGGAATAAAAACCCTATTGTTTTAGGTTATAAAATTGAAGTAAGTAAGACGCGCGCAAAAGGTGTAAAAGCCAGATGTGAGCTTTGCGTTACTATGCAAGGGGTTTATCCTAATACGTTTCAGTGGTCGGGATTTCATCCGAATTGCCTCTGTATCAAAACACCTATACTAATGAAGCGTGAGTATATAGATAAGTACAATAAGCTAGTAGCTCGTGGTGAGGATACAAAAGAAAACGTAAATGCACTAAGAAAAGAAGCAGGATTAATCAATAATTTACCTTCTCAGTTGGTTGACTATGTTAAAACGGGAAGAGCTAAAAAGATGTATTGGTATGGACCAAATAAAAAAGTAATTGAAAATAATTTGTAATTACGAAATTATGTTATATATTAGTGGTGTCTAATAACAAAAGGTATTCATAATTATTGTTTTTTAGGGGTTTCTTTATGAAGCCCCTTTTTTTGTTGCATTGTATGTTGTTACAATTGCGATTATCAGCAATGATGACTCCGTAAATGTCGCTACTCCGGTAACGATTACGAATAAGTACGCTAGTACTAAAAGTGATATGAGTATTATTAGTAGGTGTTTCATTTTTTTTCTTTTAAAATATTATATGCCTCTTCTGTTGCTTTAATTCCTCCAATAAATGTATCAATCTTCCGTATAAAAGTATCTCTAGCCATTTCTGGGAAGTCAAAATCTTTAGAAACTCCTTTTTCCTTCATTGTATAGATTACATCTGAACCAAACTTTGAAAGACTGTCTAATAAATCTTTGCTTAGACTTTGATATTCACTAATAAAAAGCTCTATTTCGAATCTATTTGGTGTTTTCATATATCTTTTATGTAGTTGTAGTGAGTTGTTCTTATCTTTTGTTGTCTATTAGATTCAGATTCAATATATTTCTTATCGACATAATCGAAAACTATTTTGCTATCACTATCAGATAGGTCTTCAATTCCATTATTTGAAATTATTAAATGATCCAATAGATATGTATGCAGTACGGTAATCTCCTTTCCTAAATAAGAAAAAGGATTAGCCTCAACAAATATAACATGCCCCTCATCAATCAAAGAATCTATCTTCTTGATATAATCATCAACAGTCAATGTTAAATCTTT
>JASLGC010000353.1 GCA_030150335.1 Flavobacterium sp. | reverse complement strand
TTTTTGTCTTTTTTTGTTTCAACACACTGGATATCTAATAAATATAATCCAGTACTTATTGTTCTGAGATAAGACATACTTTTTTGATATGATTCCATCGAGCGATAAGTCTTTCCATTGTAAACTAAATCTACATTAGGTATGCTTTTTATTACTTGTACAAATCCCAAATTAGACACATGCCCCTTAGACCATATCTTTAATTTACAAAAAGCACAAAATTCTGATAAACAATAAAACATAACACCCTAACTTATTTATTTCCAATTGTTTTCAAATTCTTCATTGCCTAAACGAACATATCTTGCCTTGATCTCTAAACTAGTTAAGACTCCACCTCCATTTGGATTGATAATCTTGCTATACTTAACGCAGTACCCTTGCTTAAAGTCGATTATTAAATGCGCTCCCTCAACAATCTTCTCATCATTGCGCAAGAATCTAAACACTCCCTCTGATTTTTGACTTGTACTTAACATCCACGCATTAATCTGTTCACTTACAGGCTCTGAAATAGTTATAAATATACTTCCACCTATTACCTGTCCATCAGGTTTATTTCTGTTGTTAACTGGCTGTGAAAATTCAATATCAAACTCCTCAAGAATGAACTTTTTAGATTTAAAAGTGAATTCAACAATAACATTCGGTTCCTTTTTTCCAAAAAAAAGAGTTCCTTTTCTTATTCGATCAAAAAAACCCATTAATAGCGATTTAAATATTCAACATTACCCACATCCATCTTCTGTGCGTTTATTGTAATAATAACCAAAACATTAGACGATCCTACCCCTGGCTCATAGTGCAATTTTAAATCTACACATCTGCCCTGTTCAAAGTACAATTTGTCAATTGACTCATTAAACTCATCTAAAAAAACAAGCTCTCCATTGTACTTTTTCTGGGTATCTAACATCCAGTTAAGTAAAAATTCACTTGGCAAAACCTCGCTTACACATCTTATATTTCCTGAAAGAACCTCACTTCTCACCTCTCCTTTATCATCTACTTCCTTGTGAAAAGAATATTCTGCATGTGCCAGATCAATACTGTGCATAAACAAATGCTGTATATTGTCTTGCTGGGGTTTGCATATTTTTAATTGGGCAATGGTTTGCATAGCTTCAAAATTTAAAAAAACACCAATTCACAAATACAAAGGCTATTAATGAGCTTGGTGTTTTTTTATAATAAATTATTATTGTTGTTCAATCTCACTATTCCATGTAGTATCTTCCTCTCCTTTTGTTCCGTCAAGTTTGATAACAAAACTCTTAGCAGGGAAATATGGAGTTAAATGAATATCTAGGAAAATTTTATCTTTTTGATTTGGATCACGCTCGAATCTTACAATTTTAAACTTCTCGATTAAGCGATCTGGTCCCTGTACTCCATCTAAAAACTTAACAATTTGTCCTCTTAAATCTCTTTCTGTTTTAGATGACCAGTTCTCAAAAGCTCTTCTGTTTAAAAAATCAAACAATACTTTTGTTATATAATCAAAAACACGCACCACTGAATAGGTTTGAAGCCCTAAATTATCCCCATTAAACAAGGTTTTACCAGAAAAAGCCATTACCTTCCCATACTCATTAACCATAGGAATTAACCCCATTTTATCAAGTTCTGAAATCTCACTTTTCTTAAGTGGAAACACAACACTATCTACTTCATTAATACCTCCATGTTTTTTACCAGCTGTAATCTGAGACATAAGTGTACTGTAAATTTTTCCAGCTAGTGCACTTGATGGAGATACGTGTAAATCCTCTTCTTCACCAAGCTCATCGTATCTACCACGGCCTACAATCCAGTTACAAGACATTGCTGTATTAGCTTTAAAAGCATCACCACTAGCTAAGTTTGCATTATAGAACATTTCTACCACATCATCCGGTTTATCCAAATCCATAAAGTCTGTGTACAGCATTACTTTATTCTCATAAGCAATTTTAGACCATTTATCCACAACCTTTGGACTACCTAGGTATCCAGGTAAAACCAATAATGAATAATTCTCACGTAAATCTAACTTATCAAAATGCTGCTTTAACTCATCTGATACAGTATCAATAAAGCGTGAATTATCTAAATCGGAACGCTGTTCTGAAGAAGCATTTAATATCGAAATATTATTTACTTTATCTAACTCTGTGTTTTTGTAAAACAACATCACATTGCGGTAAGCACGCTCTAAATCTTTACTCGCTTCAACTGCTCTTAACTGATTATCTCGTAATAGTTCAGATACATTCTCTGCTTTTTCTTTTGATTTATCTAACATCTCACTCGTTGTTGATGTATTTTCTAATAAATCAATCCATAGATTAATCTTATTCTTTAAATCTTCTCTAAGACCTTGATTGCCTTCCTCTATCAAGAAAGCTTTTTTTCTTGCCTTACGCTCTGGATTCATTGCTTGTACACCATCTACCACAGACTCTACAAAACTAAATCCTCCAAAACGCGCTAACTTATTAGCAGCCTCATCTAACGAAGCTTTCGATATTTTAACTTTTTTATCTAAAACAAGTTCTTCTGTTTGTTGTGCTTTTGTTGACATACCTAATACTTATTTTTTATTTTCTTCTGTTTCAAGTTCTGTTAATACGCTAGTCAAAACTTCAATAAAAGCTTCCTTGCTCTCTTGATTTTCTAAAACACGTTGTAATACTTTATTAGACTTTAATTGTTTAATTAAACCATCATAGAACTCTTTTTCAGTATTTACTTTATTTAAAAATACACTTTGCTCTGTTAACTTCTTGACATTAAAGTCTCCAACATTTTTAAAGTGAAAAGTTTCTTGAACAGATTGTCCTTCAGAATTTTCTAACTCAACATCAACAAAAGGTTTGTAATGTTGAAAAACTTGATCAATATTTGTAAGACTAGTTACTACCTCAGGATGAATAGGATCCTCAGAAGTTAATTGTTCTACAATAAGTGTTTTATTTTCAGGAATAGCCGCAATTGACTCTGAAGCATCAACTCTAACTTCATTACCTCCTATTTCATAGTTTCTAATCATAATCTATTTTTTTACAAAAAATAAAAATAGGGGTACGCAAATACATACCCCCTTTTTAACTCTACTAAACTGTTGGCCAATTTTGTTCAAACTGAGCATTACCAATTTTTAAAACTTGTGCAGAAACAACAAAAGTCAATGTCATTGGTTTTGAACCAACGATATCAATAGACTCTTCAAAAGATACAATGTATCCATTCTCCCAAGTCAATTCTTTCATCTTAGCTTCCTCATCTCCTTTTTTAAATACAATACTTCCAGTAATTGGCTTGAATTGACTAACCATGTTTTCTAAAATAGATGTATCATCTGTTGACTCAACATGTACTCTAACTTTACCTCCGTAAATGTTTGAAGACGGTCTCCCTTTTGAATCTACGTCTCTTTCTAGTTTGTAATCGCAATCTAATACGTCAAACTCTTTTCCACCTAAATTTAATGTTGCTCTAAAAGCCATATATATAAAATTTAAAAAAATTAACTAAACAAAAGTAAAAATAAAAAAACTTAATTATTATGAAAACAATGCAAAACAAGACGTTTAATTACTTTTTTAATAAAAAAAGAATATTTTTACCTAAAAACAAAAGACAATACACATTTTTCATTAAAAACAATAACTTAAAAACTTCAACACTATTTAACTTTGTTTCTTGCTAAATATTGCATATAAAACCAAGCTTAAAAATCACATAAAAAAGCTTCTGAAATATTTCACAACTACTATAAAACTTAAAAATGCAGTTTATAAACTTAGATCAGTCGAGCAAAGAATTAATAAGAATAGCAAAAACTATATCACAACAATGTAATCATGATGTTTATGATTCATCCCATCTTCTACTTGCATTAATGCATAAAGAAATAGGTATTCTACCTCTATTAGAATATCATGAACAAGATGTGGATTATATTAAACAGTGGGCAGAAATGAGATTAGAAGAACTACCTGTTGTTCCAACGTATCAAGGTATTCCAACAGCGGGTATTCATATAGCGAAAATATTTGAAGAAGCAGACCACATTAGGCTAAAACTTGGTCTTTTAGAAATCAATCCTTTCTGCATACTAATTGCCCTTTGTAAACCTGATACTGGTTTTACAGTTGATCAATTGCGTTCATTCTCTTTAAGAGAAGGTGCTTTATTGGATTTATTTCTACAGAATGACTCTGATGCAACTTCTTCTGTTATAGCAAACTTCCAAGAAGATGAACATAGCCCGAATGTCAACAGTAAAAAACCTACCCTAAAAAATATACATCTATACTGCACTGATAGATCAAAAGAAGAAAACTCTTCTACTCCAATCATTGGAAGACTTAAAGAACTTCGAATGATAACCGAAATCTTAGGCCGTTTTGGCAAAGCCAATGTGATGCTTATCGGTGAGTCTGGTGTAGGTAAAACAGCTTTGATAGAAGGACTCATTCAACAAATCAAAACAGATAATGTGCCTACTTTTTTACAAGGAGCACATGTATTTGAACTGGACAAGGGAAATCTTATTGCAGGAGCTACCTACAAAGGAGAAATAGAAGATCGTGTCAAAAATATTTTTCAAGAACTAAAATCATTTCACAATCCGATTCTTTTTATTGATGAAATTCACAGTATTTTAGATTCTAAACAAAACAACAATGGTGTTGCAGCCATTCTAAAACCGGAGCTTTCTAAAGGAAACATTACACTGATTGCTACGACAACTATTGAAGACTATAGAAAATTAATAGAACCAGATCCAACC
>JASLGC010000218.1 GCA_030150335.1 Flavobacterium sp. | reverse complement strand
AAAAAGCTATACATTTGCACTCGCAAAAATAAGGTCGTCATAAGCTTTATTTGAGTGTAATAAATTTTTCATAATTTATAGTTTTTTGGTTGGTTAATAGCATAAAAACTCAGTCATTTCTTTGGCTGGGTTTTTTTGTTTACTATTTTTGAATAAAATATAACCAATATGAAAAAATGTCTCTTCTTACTTGTAGCTTTTCTGACAAGCGCAAGTTGTTTATTTGCACAGACTTTGCCTAAGGCATTTGATACTGGTGAATTTTTAAAATTCCGCGTTAGCTATGGAATGTTTAATGCTGGGATAGCTACTCTAAAATTAACCGATACTGTTTATAATGGGGTTCCTGTGTATCATGCAAAAGGAATTGGATATACTACAGGGGTTCCAAAAGTGTTTTTTAAGGTTTACGATAATTACGAAAGTTACTTCGAAAAGAAAGAAGTAATTCCACATCGCTTTGTAAGAAAAATTGATGAGGGAGGATATACGAAGGACCAAGATGGAGTTTTTAATTATAAAACGATGAAAGTTTTGGTTAATGATAAAGAAAAGAAAACAAAGAAAGAATATCCAATAGTAAAGGATGTACAAGATATTGTTTCTGCTTTTTATTATTTGAGAAAGTATCCAGGGTTAAATACTTTAAAACAAGGAGAATCAGTTGAAATAGAAATGTTTTTTGATGGAGAAGTTTTTAAGTTTAAATTAAAATATCTTGGAGAAGAAATTTTAAAAACTAAGTTTGGTAAAGTGAAAACATTAAAGTTTAGACCTTATGTAATGGCTGGACGTGTTTTTAAAGAGAAAGAAAGTTTGACTGTTTGGGTTACCGCAGATAATAATAAAGTTCCAATTAGAATAAAGGCAAGTTTGGCGGTAGGATCGCTTAAAGCTGATTTGGAAGAATATAAGCATTTAGTTAGTAAACTTGAATTTGAGAAATAATGAAAGATGATTTGACTAATGGTTTGTTTGATGCTTTATTAAACAGATATGATAGCTTGGGATTAAAGACTGATACTCAGTTAGAAGGTATGCTGTATGCAAAACCTTTAACTTATTGGGATTATATTCAAACAGATGCTTTGCTGAATTTACAGACTCAAAGAACAATTGTACCTGATGAGATGGTTTTTATTATGTACCATCAGGTAAATGAATTATTGTTTAAGATGGTTCTTTGGGAAATAGACCAAATAGGTAAGTGTAAAGAAGAAGATTTGTCCGTGTCTTTTTTTAAAGAGAAGATAAATCGAATTAGTAGGTATTTTGATATGCTTACCTCTTCATTCACAATAATGAAGGATGGAATGAGCAAAGAACAATATTTGCAATTTAGAAATACTCTTGCTCCTGCAAGTGGTTTTCAGAGTTGTCAATATCGTTTAATTGAGTTTGCTTGTACAGATTGGCGTAATTTAATTGACAAACGTTTTGTAAATTCGCTGAAAGAAAATATTTCTGAAAAAGAAGCGTTAGAGTATTTGTATTGGCAAGCGGCAGGTAAAGATTATCAAACAGGTGAGAAATCATATTTGCTAAAAGCTTTTGAGGATAAATATTGTGAAATATTTGTTAAAGCCATGAAAGACTATGAAAAAACAAATTTATGGCAGAAATTTGTAATGTTGCCTGCAGAAGCTCGTGATGACAAAGAATTAGTTGATGCTTTAAGACATTTGGATAAGACAATTAATGTAACTTGGGTGCTTGGTCATTATCAAGCAGCGGAGAGATACCTTGATGATGGAAATTCAGAGGTAAAAGAAGCGACAGGAGGAAGTGATTGGAAAAAGTATATGTTGCCTCAATATCAAAAGCGCATATTTTTTCCAGAATTATGGTCGTCCGAAGAAATAGGTAATTGGGGATTAGTTTAGAAAGGAAGTTGAAGTAAAGAAATAACATTTTGAAGCAATTTATATATAGTTTATTGGTAGCATTAGTACTTTTTTCGTGTAAAAACACGGAAGAACCAACTGTGGAACCTCAAGTAGAAGATGAGAATGCTGAAGAAGTAGTGGCGGAGCTATATGGTTTTAATTTAAAAGACTATGTATTGGTTGAAGACACTATTCGAAGCGGAGATAACTTGGGTAAAATTTTCGGGATGAATAATTTGAATGCTACAGAAGTGCATGATATTGTTTCAAAAGTGAAAGATACTTTTAATGTTAAGAATATTCGTGTTGGACAGCCTTATGCTTTAGTAAAGTATAAAAAGGAAAGCGAAAAACTTGCTGCTTTTGTTTATCATCCAAATATATCGGGTTATCAGGTTATTGATTTGCGTGATACAATTCATGCTTATACTAAGACTTATCCAGTTACGATTAAGCGAAGAACAGTTGCTTCTACAATTGAAGGATCTTTGTCTTTGAGCTTGAGTAAGGAAGGTGTTGATCAATCTTTAGCTACCAGAATGTCTCAAATTTTTGCATGGTCTATTGACTTTTTTAAATTGCAACCAGAAGATAGATTTGCTGTTACTATTGAAGAAAAGTATATTAATGACACTGTTTATGTTGGGATATCTAAAATTGATGCTGCGTATTTCAGATTTAGAGGTAAGGATTTGTATTCGTTTCCATATAAGAGAGCTAATACAAAAGGTATTGATTATTATGATGAAGAAGGTCGTCCTATGAAAAGTATGTTCCTAAAAGCCCCGTTAAAGTTTTTCAGAATTACTTCTAAGTATTCAAAGAATAGATTTCACCCAGTACAAAAGCGATGGAAGTCACATAATGGGACAGATTATGCTGCGCCAACAGGAACTCCAATTATGTCTACTGCATCTGGAGTTGTCGAACGTGCTGGATATACAGCAGGAAATGGTAACTTTGTAAAAGTTCGTCACAATGGAACGTACTCTACTCAATATCTTCATATGTCAAAAATACTTGTAAAAGTAGGTCAATATGTTGATCAAGGACAAACGATTGGTTTGGTAGGAAGTACAGGATTGGCTACAGGACCACATGTGTGTTACCGTTTTTGGAAAAATGGAGTTCAGGTAGATCCTATGGGACAAGCTTTACCAAATTCAGAACCAATGGATAAAAAATCAATTCCTGCATTTAAGGAACATATAAATCCATTGAAAGCAGAATTGGATAAAGTTATTGGTGAAAAGTTTAAAGAAGAATAAGAATAAAAAAGCTAATGTTAAAGAGTACTAATCCGTCAGGAACTCAATCTTGGAAAGAGTTGAGAAAACATTTTGGAGATATGGAGTTTGTTCAAATGCAAAAACTTTTTGAGGTTGACCCTCAAAGGGCTTTGAAAATGAACATTCAATGGAACGAATTTTTATTAGATTATTCAAAAAACAAGATTTCAAATGAGACATTGTCTTTGTTGTTTAACCTAGCAAAAGAAGTGGGGTTAAAGGATGGGATTAATGCAATGTTTGATGGAAAAAAAATAAATGCAACAGAAGGTCGTTCTGTTTTACATACTGCATTGCGTGATTTTTCTGATGGGAAAGTTATGGAATTGGAAGGGAATGATATTTTAATAGATATCAAGTCTACACGAAATCGCATTAAAGATTTCACCAATAAAGTATTGAATGGAGAGTATCTTTCATCTACAGGTGAAAGATTTACTGATGTAATCAATATTGGAATAGGGGGATCTGATTTGGGACCTAAAATGGTTGTTAATGCTTTGGTCAATTATCGTAATGATCTCGGAATTCACTATATTTCGAATGTAGATGATGATTATTTGCATTCTGTTTTAAAAGGTCTTAATCCCGCAACTACATTGGTTTTGATCGTTTCTAAAACGTTTACTACACAAGAAACAATTGAGAATGCAAAACGAGTTAGAACTTGGTTAAAGGACTCTTTATTTGGCAAAGATTTTAATAAGCATTTTATTGGGGTATCAGCATCAATAGAGGAGGCTCAAAACTTTGGTTTATCAAAAGAGAATATTTATCCAATGTGGGACTATGTTGGAGGGAGATTTTCTTTATGGAGCGCCGTTGGTTTGTCTATTTCTTTAGCTGTGGGATACGAAAACTATGAGCAGCTTTTAAATGGAGCTTATGAAATGGATATTCATTTTAAAGAAGCCGAATTTGATGAGAATCTACCAGTAGTTATGGCTTTATTAAGCGTTTGGTACAACAATTTTTATGGGTATGAAACTGAAGCCGTTGTTCCTTATAGTCAAGTGTTGGAAAAATTTCCAGCGCATCTACAGCAGATGATTATGGAAAGTAATGGAAAAAATAAGGATAGAAGTGGAATGCCTGTCAACTACCAAACAGGAACTTTGATTTGGGGAGAAGTAGGTGTTTCTGCGCAACATGCATTTTTTCAGTTATTTCATCAGGGAACAAAAGTTATTCCAATTGACTTTATTGGTTTTGTGAATCCATTTGTAGAAGGAGATTCAAGTCATGATATTTTAATGTCAAATTTCTTCGGACAAAGTGAAGCATTGCTAAAAGGAAAAGCTGGGGAGGTTTATGAATCGGATAAAAACACTTTTTTGAGTAATTTTCGCGAATTTTGTGGGAATAAACCCTCAAATACGCTGTTGATTAATAAGTTGACTCCAAAAACATTAGGTGCTTTAATCGCTTTATATGAGCATAAGACCTTTGTTCAGGGTATTATATGGAATATTTATAGCTTTGATCAGTTTGGTGTAGAGTATGGTAAAGTTTTAGCAAAAAATATACAAAATGAAATAAAAACAAAAAATATCAGTAAACATGATAGCTCTACTGAGTTTTTGTTAAATTATTATTTAAACAAAAAATAATAGAATTATTCTAAATAGCGAGGTGAGTTAAAATTTAATGATAAGGTAACATTGCATATTGATGTTTTTGTACATTTGTGGCGAAAATTAATTTTATCACTTACACTTACAAAATGAAAAACTTGAAGAACTGGATGCTGATGATGGTAATGATTCTTACCTCAGTATCCGCACTTTCACAAAACAAGATTACTGGTCTTGTTATCGATGGTGAATTCCAATCGGGATTACCTGGTGCAACAGTAGTCGTAAAGGGAACACAAAATGGTACATCTACTGATATGGATGGAAATTTTGAACTAAATGTTTCTTCTGAAAAAGGAGAAGTTATTTTCTCTTTTATTGGTTACCAGTCAAAAACAGTAAGTTACAAAATTGGCGCTGATAATAAAGCTAATTTAGGAACAATTGTTTTAGCTGCTGATGAGAATATGTTAGATGACATCGTTATTATGGGTGTTGCTGACGTAGCGAAAGATCGTAAAACTCCTGTTGCGGTATCTACTATTAAAGCTGCAGCAATTCAAGAAAAACTTGGTTCTCAAGAATTTCCTGAAATTTTAAATACAACACCTTCTGTTTATGCTTCTCAAGCTGGTGGAGGTTTTGGAGATTCTAAACTTAATATCCGTGGATTTGATCAAAAGAACATTGCTGTAATGGTTAACGGTATGCCTGTTAACGATATGGAAGGTGGTTCTGTTTATTGGTCAAACTGGGCTGGTGCTCAAGATATTGCATCTGCTGTACAAGTGCAGAGAGGATTAGGTTCTTCGAAGATTGCGATTTCTTCTGTAGGAGGTACTATGAATATTATTACAAAAACTTCAGATATGAAAGAGGGAGGATCTCTTTCTGCAGGAGTTGGTAATAATGATTACTTTAAAGGATCTGCTTCTTACAATACTGGAATTTTAGAAAATGGTTTATCTGCATCTTTATTAATGTCTTATACACGTGGTAATGGTTATGTAGAAGGAACAGATTTTGAGAGTGTTGCTTATTTCTTAGGATTGGGTTACCGTTCTAAAAATACTAAACACAATATCCAATTTACTTTTACAGGTGCTAATCAGTGGCATAATCAAAGTAGTACAAATCCTACTATTGCTGATTATTTAAAGTATAGTGATAATAATAAACCAAACAGACGCTATAATGCAGATTATGGAATGTATGAAGGAAAAGGTTTTTCTTGGGCTAGAAACTTCTATAATAAACCAATCGGTTCTGTAAACTGGGATTTTAGAATTAATGAAATTTTCACTTTGAATACTGTTGCTTATGGTTCTTGGGGCCGTGGTGGAGGTAATGGTTCTATTGGAAATATTAATGGAAGAGGTCAAAGAGATGGACTCTTTAAGGATGCTAATGGGCATATCCGTTTTGACGATATTGCTGCATGGAACTCAGGTAAACATGTAGGAGACTTTGGGAAAGATAAAGCAATGGAAGATGGAGAATATTATTCTACAGCTAAAAATGGACTTGTACGTCGTACAAGTATAAACTCACATGATTGGTACGGAACAGTTATGAACTTGAATGCTAAAGTAAATGAAAATTGGAACTTTGACATTGGTGTAGATGCACGTACTTATGTTGGTTATCACTTCCAAGTTTTAGATAATTTATTAGGTGCACCTGGTTATATCGATGTAGCAAATAAAAATGTAGGTTCTCGTTTACTTACAGATACATATACTAGTAAAGCTCCTGCAAATCCATGGGTTGATTGGTCAGAGAGACAAAAGGTAGCTTATGATAATGATGGAAACGTTAAATGGTTAGGTGGATTTGGACAAGTAGAGTACTCTAAAGATGCATTAACAGTATTTGTACAAGGATCTATCTCTAACCAATGGTTTAGACGTATTGATTATATGGGATATGATCGTAGAACTGAAAAAGGAGCTTCAGATTATAAGACTTCTTGGAAAAGTTTAGCAGGTGGAAGTGTAAAAGGTGGTTTGAATTATAACATTGATGAACATCATAATGTTTTTGTAAATTCAGGTTATTTTTCTCGTCAACCATTTATGAACAATGGTGTTTATATCAATAATAGTAATACGGAGAATCCTAATTTAAAAAATGAAAAGATTTTTGGATTAGAATTAGGGTACGGATTACGTTTAGAGAAATTTAGAGGTAATGTTAACTTATACCGTACGTCTTGGAAAGATAGAATTCAAAGAATTTTTGAAAGAGATGTATTTGGTGTAGGTAAAGATGGAGTGCAAACTCCTGGATATGCTAACTTATATGGAATTGAACAAGTACATATGGGATTAGAAGTTGACTTTATTTACAACCCAATCGATCGTTTAGATATTACTGGATCTTTATCTTGGGGAGATTGGCAGTATAAAGGAAATGTTAGTGCTGATTTCTTAAATGAACAGACTAATGATCCTATTTTAGGTGAAAATGGTCAACCAATGCAAAAGACTTTATTTTTAGATGGTGCTAAAGTGGGTGATGCTCCACAATTTATTTTAAATTTAGGAGCTGCTTATGAAATTGTAGAAGGATTAAAAGTAGACGGAAACTTCCGTTACAACGATAAATTCTACGCTGCAATTAACCCAACTGATTTTGGATCAGAAAATAATAGAGGGTCAATTTCATTACCTTCATTTAATTTGTTTGATGCTGGTTTATCATATAAAATGAAAGTTGGTAAAGAAAAGCAAAATAGTGTTTCAATGCGTGTGAATGTAAACAACGTATTTGATACAACTTACATTTCTTATTCTAGAACTAATATTCATTCTGAAGATACGAAAGCAAATAAAACATCTTGGAAAGGTGTTGATACGGCTAATGAAGTTTACTTCGGAAATGGAAGAACATGGAACGTTTCATTACGTTACAACTTCTAA
>JASLGC010000198.1 GCA_030150335.1 Flavobacterium sp. | reverse complement strand
ACCTTTTTAAAGAAGTTTTGCGACTATACACTTGCTAAGATTAGTAGCAATTTAAGAAACAATAACAATGGAGAAAGAGAATAGTTAAAAGCTTTGTGTTTTAAAGAAGGAGGTAGCGCTGTATTGCGTTGTAGTATAGTTGGTTGGAAGTTTTTTTTAGTAATATTAACCTTTTAGTTTTTTAATTGTCTCTATCGAAATAATCATTTTTTGAGAAGTAGGTAATAATACAAAACCGAAATTTTGATAAAATTTGACAGCCTCTTTATTAATAGGGTCAACAACAACACCCAATAATCCAATTTGTTCTGAGACGGTAACGCATTTTAGCAAAGCGTCAATTAATAAAATACTTCCATAGCCCTGACCTTTTAAAGAGTTATCAATCGCCAATCTACCTAATAATGCATAGGGAAGTTCAGTATATGAGGGAGGGAGTTTTTTAGATAAGTTAGCAGGTAGTGTATCCATGCTTACTGCACTACTTGACAATGTATAATAGCCTTTTACTACGTTGTTACTGTCAACTAAAACAGTACAAGCAGTTAAGTTTCGTTTAATATCTTGACTTACTTGCTTTTTAAGATAGTTGTCAAGCAACTCCTCTCCACAAGAAAAGTCTTTTCGAAGATGCAGTTTGCTATTAAATTCCTTTATCTTCATTTTGCTCTTTTATAAATTCAATATATTTATCATGAGCAGAGGATAGCTTAGCAGTAGGCTCAGCCACTTGTAATAAGGTATTTACAAAAATCTTTTTGTCCTCTAATGATTTTAAAATAGTGTCATTTTCTTTAATAATTGCTTTTGCCTCTTTGGAAATACAAAACACAACAAACTCAGAGAGGTTTTTGAAGCCACTCAATGTACAAGCTTGCTTAACAAGTTCTTTCTGTTCTTTGCTTATACGTACATCAATTCTATCGTCAATTATCGTTCCCATAGTACATTAAATATAAATACAAATGTACGTAAAAAAGCCGTACAAATAATATGTATCTATCCTTTTTATTTTTGTAATATTAATTACTTACAATTTCATGTTGTTTGTATATGTAAGCCAAATACACCCCACATCCCATCGAAAACCCAGCGTTTATAAACCGACATCTGTTCGACTAAAAAGCATATAGACGCAGTGATAACGAAGGATATTCGAAGAATAGTCGAATAGCAGTACAGGGAAGCATGAATTTCAAAAGATGAGTTTACTACAATAAAAAACACCTCTTGAATCAATAGACTCAAGAGGTGTTTAGAATATTAAAATAGAAACTGATTATTCAGCAGCATCTACGTTTTTGAATTTTAAAACTACTTTATCTCCAGCGATGAAGTTTAATTCACCGTCTTTGATTTCATAAGAAGTAACTGATTGTAAAGCAGTGTGGAATGCATTATCCGAAACACCTTCACAGTACATTTTTGTAACTGCAAATTTATCACCGATAGCGATACCATTGTTTTCTTTAGCTTCGTATCCTCCAGTTAAAGAGTTACATCCGTCATTTCCGTGTACAGAATCAGTTCCTTCAAACGTCAATGCAGGTTTTTTACCAGGGAATAATTGTTCTAAAGTTTTTCCTTCGCTATCAGCTGTTGTAATAGCAGTTAATTCCCAAGAATGGTTAAGGTCACTGTTTTCAGTCGTAGTAGCTGTTTCAGTAGTAGCCTCTTGTTCAGTTTTAACTTCTTCCTTATTTTCTTTTTTGTCGTTACATCCAACAAAAACAATAGATAAAGCAAAAGCTAACATTAATGCAGTCTTTTTCATAAGATAATATCTTTTTAATTCTTAACAAAAATATATAAAATAATTTGACAATGCCTAATTTTAGTGGTAATTTTTAATTACTTGCCTTGTGTAAAATTGTTTAATTATAATTAATTAATACATATTGTGAATTATTGCTTGTTTATAAAATCAACTATTCATTGGCAATGACTCACAAGGGTGAATAAAATTAGTATTTCTTCAATCTCATTACATTGTAAATATTGTACTTTTAGGCTATAAATAAGAAATTACAAATGAAAGCAGCAATTATATATAAATTAGGAACTACACCACAGTATAATGATATAGAAGCACCGTCTTGTGTCAATGAGCATCAACGCTTAATAACTGTTAAGGCAGCAGCAGTTAAGAATTTGGACAAGGCAAGAGTGAGTGGCAAACATTATGCAAGTTATAATACCTTTCCTTCAGTAGTGGGGATTGATGGAGTAGGGCTGTTAGAAGACGGAACACGTGTGTATGCACAAGGAGTAACTGGGATGATTGCAGAAAAAGCAATTATTGGAGATAATTTTACCCCCGTACCACAGGATTTAGATGATATCACAGCTGCTGCATTGCCAAACGCAGTATTGGGTTCAGCAATGCCTTTGTTGATTAGAGGAAAACTGCAAAAGGGACAAAATGTATTATTTAATGGGGCAACTGGTGTAACTGGACAAGTTGCAGTGCAGATTGCTAAGTTTTACGGTGCTAATCAAATCATTGTAACCGGGAGAAACGAGAAAATCTTAGAGCAATTAAAGTCTTATGGAGCTACGCATGTAGTTAGCTTAAAGGGCACAGATGAAGAAATAAAAGAAAAATTAGCTGCTATTCACAAGGAGAGCCCTATTAATATGGTGATTGATTATTTATGGGGAAAACCAATTACCTTGATTCTTGAGGTACTAAAAGGAGGTTCAATTCACCATAAATCACATACAACTAAAATAATTACAGCAGGAGATATGGCTGGGAAAGAGATTTCATTGTCATCTGCTATTTTACGTAGTTCAGCTATAGAAATATTAGGTTCTGGCTTTGGAAGTTTATCAGAATCAGACTTAATTGTTTTCAATAAAGTAATCTTGCCAGAGTTGTTTCTATTAGCAGCCAATAAGAAATTACATATTACTACTGAAGTTTATCCATTAGAACAAATAGAGGAAGTTTGGAACAAACAAATTCCAAGTGGTTCACGTTTAGTGATAAAGATTGCTTAAAGATATTTACATTAATAAAGATGATAAGGATTCAAATATAATTGTTTAAAGAATAGGAACTTTAGTAGAAAACTTCCTATTTTTGCTCGCTTAAACGCAACAACACAATGAAAAACTTTTTAGAACGCTACTTTGAATTAAGTAGCAATGGTACTTCTATAAAAAAAGAATTTATAGCGGGTGTCATCACGTTCCTTACCATGTCGTATATCTTAGTAGTGAATCCGAATGTCCTTGCAGACGCAGGAATGGACAGGCACGCTTTATTTACTACTACAGCATTGGCAACCATCGTAGCAACGCTATTAATGGGATTTTATGCAAAATTGCCAATTGCACAAGCACCTGGTATGGGACTAAACAGCTTCTTCGCATACTCTGTGGTACTAACAATGGGATATACATGGCAGTTTGCACTAACAGCAGTTTTCATTGAAGGAATTATCTTTTTATTACTTACCTTTTTTAATGTTCGTGAACTTATCGTACGCAGTATTCCAAAAGTACTGAAAGAAGCAATTCCAGCAGGTATTGGATTGTTTATCACATTAATTGGTTTAAAAAGCGCAGGAGTAGTAGTGGCGGACCCAAATACGTTAGTTCGTTTGGGAGACTTTAGCCAGCATTCTGTGTGGATTACAATGGTAGGATTAGTAGTTACAGGTATCTTGCTAATACGCAATGTAAACGGAGCTATACTATTCGGTATTTTAAGTGCTACTATCTTTGGATTAATCTTAGGAGATATCGCTTTACCAACGAGAATTCTTGACTTACCACCATCTATTGAACCAATATTTGGAGAGGCAATTAAACCAATGTTTACAGCAGAAGGATGGAATAAAATATTCTCTTTAGATATGTTGGTTGTGGTATTCACATTCTTATTTGTGAACTTATTTGATACAGTAGGTACGCTTATCGGGGTTATTTCAAAAACAAACTTAGCGGATAAAGACGGAAACTTCCCACAAATGAAAAAAGCATTGTTTACAGATGCAATGGGAACTACAATTGGTTCAATGTTAGGAACAAGCCCAGTTACTTCTTATGTAGAAAGTGCATCAGGTGTTGCATCAGGTGGACGTACAGGGCTTACAGCAGTGAGTGTGGCTATTATGTTTGCATTAGCTTTATTCTTAGGACCTGTATTCTTGATTATTCCAGCAGCAGCAACAGCTCCAGCGTTAATCATTATTGGGTTATTCATGATTAGTTCAGTAGCTAATATTAAGTTTGACGATTTATCAGAGGGGTTACCAGCATTCTTAACGATTGTATTCATGCCTTTTACATACAGTATTGCAGAAGGAATCGTATTCGGTATGTTGAGTTATACAATCCTTAAATTAGGCGCAAAACAATATAAAGACATTACGCCTACGGTGTATATACTGTCTATTTTATTCTTATTAAAGATAATTTTAGACGTGGTTACAGCATCGTAATGACAATAGAATATAATAAAAAAACGGAGGCTTAGGCTTCCGTTTTTTGTTTAATATAATTGCTTATAGAATGAATGTTTTTAATCCAAAACTTTTAGTAATTCATATTCTCCACCACTATCCATTAGGCCTTTATCTATCGTTAATTTAACTTCAAGTCTGTATGTATTGCCTTTCGTATATTCAAAACCTTTGATACTTGGAGTGTGATGTTTCTCTTTTGTCTTTTCTTCTATCAAGACCAAATGCTCTATTTCTCGTGTGCTACTGAAAGGAGTAGAGTTCATCATTACAGTATAGGGCTGAACTTCCACATTCATTACTTTAGTAGAAATAGAATTATTGTCATCGTTTACAGAACAACTCGATATTGACAAGGCAAGAAGACTTGCTAAGAATAAATAGTTTTTCATATTTAAGTAGTATTGGTAATCAAATATAATCAAAGTAGGATATCATAAAATTTCACAAAGCACTCTTGAGATAAATCAAAACGTATTATCTTAGGGATGTTAATTATAAATAATGCAAAATGAACCATAAGATAAGAATAACAATAGTAGGACTTGGCGGTGTAGGTGGTTTTTATGGAGGACTATTGGCTCATAAATACGAGCAAAGTAATGATGTAGAGATTTGTTTTGTAGCAAGAGGAGAACATTTAAAGCAAATCAAAGCAAAGGGAATTACAGTATTGTCAGGAAAAGATACAGTGGTAGGAAAACCCTTTTTAGCGACAGATAGTTTTGAAGAAGTTGGGCATACAGATTACTTAATAATGGCTACAAAAGGCTATGATTTAGAAGATACGTTTGAAGAGATGAAAGCGTGTATTTCTGAAAATACAGTAATCATACCCTTGTTAAATGGAGTTGAGGCTTATGAGAAGTTGAAAGATTACTTTAACGACACAACTGTTTGGCAAGGATGTACATATATTGTTTCTCGTCTAAAAGAGCCAGGAGTGATTGAGAATCCAAGTGGACGTCAAAAGGTCTTATTTGGAATTGACAATGGGGTAACGGATGCGATGAAGCAATTGGAAACTATCTTTAAAGATGCAGGTATTAAGGCTATTACTTCAGATACAATAAGTACAGAAATTTGGGAAAAGTATATCTTAGTTTCTGCTTCTGCTACGGCTACTTCTTACTACAATTGCCCTATTGGTGTTATTATGGAGAATCACGAGGCAGAGGTCAAAGCATTGTTGATTGAAGCAGAGCATATAGCAATCAGCAAAGGAGTACATCTTCCGGAGGGGATTGTGGAAGTGATAACAGAGCGACTGAAGGCTATTCCTTATGAATCAACTACGTCAATGCACAGTGATTTCTTAGCTGGAAAAGAATGCAATGAATTGAATATAATGAGCGGTTATATGGTTAATCAAGGAAAGGAATTGCGATTAGAAACACCGATGTATTCTAAGATGTTTGAGTCGTTAGAAACTCGCATTGGAAAGAATTATTTAAAATAGCCTTTGCTCAAATAGCGAAGTCTATACTTAAAATAGACGTGCTACTTGATTCGCAAAAGAGGAGTAAGCAAAGTTGCTTCTATTTGTAGTATTCAATCAATAGTAGCTAAGTTTGCTTATGCTTATAAAAAATAAAATAGAGCTGTTATAACACTTGTTGTATAACAGCTCTATTTGGCTTTTAGGTAGGTTCACATTCTTTTGGTGGATTCTCTTTTTTACCTTCATCGCACTCTTTCAGTTTGCAACTTGAGCCTTCTGCAAGGAGTTTTTCCTTGCTATCAGACATCATTTTCATGAAGAATTCTTGCTGTTTTTGCATGTTTTCAATCATAGAATTCATAATCTCTACAAAGTCTTCTTCTAAGAAGAATTCGCTCATATTTCCATTGTCGTCACCCCACATTGAACTTAATATACTAAAGTTCCCTTTATTAAAAAGCCCATCTGTGGCAGTACTGCTAATTTCAAGGTATTTAGACCCGTCGCTAATTTCATGTATGATAATAGTTACCGGAGTTATACCCATTGAATTGTATTCGGATTTACATTGTGAAAAACCTCTTTCATCTTTAAACTTTGTGGTAATAGCAACAATCTCGTCATTGCTGTTTCGTTTAATTTCAGAAAATACTATATCAGCTATTTTTTCTTCGTTAACTTCTTTTTTAATTTTTTCTAATTCAGCATCAGTAGTATTTTTAGTTATAAGAAAACTCGTAAAAGAGTTTCTTACTTTAAAGCCATCCTGTTCCTTTGTATTTGCTATAGTGTATGGAAATCTAAAGGAATACTGTAAGCGATTACAAAAGTTGTGGTAAGGGTCTAATATTTTTTCCATGATAAATACTATTTAAAATCCTATACTAAATTAGTAGAACTCCTTTTGCAATATATATGACTAAACGCTGTGATTTTAAAAATGAAAAAGTTGGAATAAAAAAAGATTTTTATCTGTGTATAATTGTTAATTCCTCTCTTTTCATAAAGAAATGAAGTGGTAGAAGACTTACAGTTTGTGATGAAAAAAAAGAGCAAGAAAAATATGAATACTTTTCTTGCTCTTTTTTTGATTTAAATGAGTTTGTCAATGTTTGCAGAACTCCTATGTTGGAATACTAATAAAAGATTACTTACTTTTTATTTTTAGTATTCTTTGTTTTTGTAGCTTTTTCTGTACTCTGTACAGGTTGTTCTTGCTTGTGCTGACTTTGACTTTCTTGCATAATCTTCATAAAAGCCTCATGCTGTGTACGCATATCTTGTTGCATCGACTCCATTAATTCCATCATATCTTTGCCAAAGAAACCTTCTTCAGCAGGATTGTCATCGTTGCCCATCATGCTGCTTTGCATAAAGCCATTTTTCATAGATGAGAACGAAGCTGCATTTACACCGCCTATTTCAAGATATTTACTTCCGTTGTCTTTATGATGAATGATAACGGAAAAGGGATTAATTCCCATTGAATTATATTCTGACTTAGATTGGGAAGAACCTCTTTCATCTTTAAATTGGGTGTTAATTGCAATCATTTCTCCTTTGTCATTGCGCTGAATCCCTGAGAAAACAAGATTTGCAATCTTTTCATCGTTAACTTCTTTTTTTATCTGCTCTAATTCACTATCTTTAGTATTCTTATTAATCTGATACTCGATAGTAGTATTCTTAACTTTAAAATCCTTTTGTTCTTGGGCATTAACTACAGTAAGTCCTAAGAAGGTAAAAGCAAATAAAAATGAAAACTTTAAGTGTTTACTTAAATTTCGGTAAGTGATAAACCATTTTTCCATAATACCTTGTTTTTATTAATGATTATAATTTATAAGTTATGTAGCTAATTTAATTAATATAGTTTTAATATAATTATAAAATGTGGCTATTGAGTGTTAAAATGAAAAATGAATATGAAAGAAAGTTTAATAAAAGATAGCGTAATAATTCAAACAGAATCAGGAAAGATACTGTCTGATTATACCTATCCAGAAAACGAGATTAAGTTGCCATTGGTTATTTTTTGCCATGGTTACAAAGGGTTTAAAGACTGGGGAGCTTGGAATATAGCTATGGATTATATTGCAGCATCGGGCTGTTATGCGGTGAAGTTTAACTTCTCATTGAATGGAACAACTCTTGAAAATCCTGTTGAATTTGACGATTTAGAGGCGTTTGGTAGAAATACCTATACACAAGAACAAAATGACTTAACAGCTGTTATTAATCATTATAAAACACAACCGCAGGTAGATTCTAAAAACATCTATCTGATTGGGCATAGTAGAGGAGGAGGAGCTGTTATTTTACATGGATATTACAATGAAGATGTAACAGGTGTAATTACATGGGCTGGTGTTTCAGATTTTAGAAAGCGTTTCCCTCACGGAGAGCGATTTGAAAAATGGAAAGAGAAAGGCGTGTTCTATTCAGAGAACGGTCGTACGAAACAACAAATGCCACATTATTTCACATTCTGGGAAGATTATGAGGAAAATGAAAAGGTGTTAAACGTGCAAACAGCAGCGCAACATTTAGAGAAACCTACTTTAATTGTACAAGGGACAGAAGACCCTGCAGTGAATTTAAAGGAAGCACAATTGCTGAATCAATGGATATCGAGTTCATTGTTAGATGTTATAGATGGTGCAGACCACGTATTTGGTTCTAAACATCCTTATACTGAGAAAAAGTTGCCTATGCACTTACAGCAAGTAGCACAGGATACAGCTAAGTTTATTCAAGATACAAAAGGAAACTAACGATAGTATTAGAAATGAAAAAGGGGCTATTTTACATTGTAAAATAGCCCCTTTTTATATGATGTATTTTGATTAAATATCTTCTTGACTTCTACCGCAGTAGTAACATTTTTTAGCTTCAAGTAATAATTGGAATTGAACTCCAAATAAGATTGATGCGATTACTAAATGAGCAGCTTGTGAACCAAATGGGAAGTGAACGTAGTACATTAATATACCTGTAAATACTTCTAAAATAAGTAATACCATTACCCATTTCATTTTGTCAAAGCCTAATCCTAATTTTCTATTGATGTAGAATAAGTACATGTTTAAGAATAGAACAACGAATGAAAAACTTCTGTGAATATAGAATTCAATTGTCGGACTATTTAACCAAAGGTGCTCGTTGCCAATACCTGCTTTTACTTGGTCATCAATAAATTCTCTAACTTGTGTACCTAATACAACTTGAGCTAAAGTAAGGATGATAGAAACGATTAATAGTATTCTAAATTTACCATCGTATTTCTTAATCTCTGTTTGGTTTTTTGCAGCTCTGATAATTGCAATTACAAGCGCTACAATTACCAATGCCATTACCATGTGAGTAGTAATCTTGAATGGATTAAGTACTGAATAAACAACTGTTGCACCTAACCATGCTTGGAATCCCATTAGGAAAACAACTAACCATGAAGCAATTGTAATACCTTTACGCGTTTTCCAAAAAGAGAAAGAGGCAATGGCCATTAATAAACAAGCTACTCCTGCTAATGCACCACATAATCTATTTACATATTCTGTCCACGTATGTTTAGCATTAAATTCAGCATAATCATGACGTGTGTATTTCTCCCAATGACTTTCTTCATAAGTAGCAGTAGTAGTGAAAGTTTCTTTCGCTTTCCACAAACTATTATCGTGAATAATCATTTGCCCTTTTTCAAAATCGTGGTTTGGGTGCCATTGGATTACTTCAATATCTGTGGGAGGAATATAGTAACCAAAACACTTTGGCCAATCTGGACATCCCATACCTGAACCTGTCATTCTCACAGCTGCTCCTGCAAATATCACAAGGTAAATTAATATCAGGGAGGTCTTAGCTAATGGTAAAAAATAGCTCTTCATATTATTTTTAATTATTTATTGACAACATTTAATCCCATTTTAGAAGCTTTCACAAGCATATACTCATAAGCAGCTTCGTACTCATTTGGTATAACACCTTCTAAAATAGCTTCTTTAATAGACTCTTTTAGAGAACCAATTTCTCTACAAGGTTTTAAACCAAATATTTCCATAATCTCTTCTCCTGAAATAGGGGGTTGGAAGTTACGAACGTGGTCGCGCTCTTCAACTTCTACAATCTTATCTCTAACAAGTTTGAAGTTATTGTGGTATTTTTTGAATTTATTCGGATTCTTAGTAGTAATATCTGCTTCACATAGCGTCATTAAATCTTCTACGTTTTCTCCTGCGTCAAAAACTAAACGACGTACAGCTGAGTCTGTAACTTCTTTTTGAGCTAAAACTATTGGTCTTGAACTCATCGCTACCATCTTTTGTACAAACTTCATCTTTTGATTTAATGGCATGTGAAGGCGTGTAAATATCTTCTTTACCATCTTTCCACCTAAGAATTCATGTCCATGGAATGTCCAACCATTCTTTTTAGAGAATCGTTTAGTAGGTGCTTTTCCAATATCGTGTAGCAATGCAGACCATCTTAACCATAAGTCGTCTGTATTTTCACAGATATTATCTACTACTTCTAAAGAGTGGTAAAAGTTGTTTTTATGAGTATGACCTTCAATTTCTTCTACTTGATTTAACGCAGTTAATTCAGGTAAGATTAAATCTAATAGTCCTGTTTTATAAAGTAATAAAAAACCTTTAGATGGCTTGTCTGCCATTAGAATCTTGTTCAATTCATCAACGATACGCTCACCAGAGATAATCTCTAAGCGTTGGTGATTAGCCGTGATAGATTCAAAAGATTTATCTTCGATGACAAAGTCTAATTGTGTAGCAAAGCGAATTGCACGCATCATTCTCAATGGGTCGTCAGAATAAGTAATATCTGGGTCAAGAGGAGTACGGATAATTTTGTTTGCTAAGTCTTCAACCCCGTTGAAAGGGTCAACAAGAGAACCGAAGTTATCTTTGTTTAAAGAGAAGGCCAAGGCATTAATAGTAAAATCACGTCTGTTTTGGTCGTCTTCTAAAGTACCGTCTTCAACTACCGGTTTACGGCTATCAAAGTGGTAAGATTCTTTTCGTGCACCTACAAATTCGATATCAATGTCGTCATAGCGAAGCATTGCAGTACCGTAATTTTTAAATACTTGAACTTTAGGTTTGTTTGGTAAAAGCTGTGAAACTTTAAGCGCTAATTCAATTCCACTGCCCACAGCAACAATATCAATATCTTTTTTAGAATCGCGTTTTAGTAAAAAGTCTCTTACAAATCCACCAATAACATAACAATCAACATTTAATTCTTGTGCTGCAGTTGAAACATAATCAAATATTGGATGAGTTAAGGCTTCTGTATATATAGGGGTCTCGTTCATGGTAAAATGAAGAACTATTATTATTTTCTAATAATAGTAACTTGGTTGTTTTCTTTAAGTTTAATAATCGTTGAAGGCTTTACGTATTTCATTTCTTCACGGCGCAAATTTACGACATAATCAACACCGTCAATTATCTCCTTAGATATTTCCTTGAAATTACTTGGTGATGGTTGTCCGCTAATGTTAGCAGAAGTAGATACTAAAGGGCGTTTCATGCGCTCAATTAGCCTAAAACAGAAAGGTTCATTTACGATTCTAATACCCAATGAATTGTCGCTTGAAATAACTTCTTTTGCCACATTTCTTGGATTGTCTAAGATAAGAGTAGTTGGTTTGTCACTACAATCAAGGATATCCCAAGTTACCTCAGGAACATTATTAAATACGTTGTGAAATAAACGGTCTCCGTTTACTAATACAATCATACTTTTGGATTCTGCACGTTTTTTAAGTGCGTATATTTTTTTAACGGCTTCGGGATTGCTTGCATCACATCCTATTCCCCATACAGTATCAGTTGGGTAAAGAATAATGCCTCCGTTTTTGATTACTTCGTAAGCGTTATGTACTTCTTGTTGGATATCTTCCATTGTGTTTTGTATTGTTAAAAAGGCATTTGTAAATGCGAGGCTAAAAGTACGAAAAATATAAAACACACATAGCAGAATATCCTCATTAAAGTAGACAAACAAAGGAAAATGGTAAGAATTATGTTATATTTAAGAATTGGTGGTTAATTTTACTTTAAATTTAAGACCGATATCTAACACATGAAGTAATTTTGTAAGGTTATGAGTACAAAGAACAAAAGAGATTTTAATAAAGAGGAAATATTAAAAATGTATGCTGAAGTGTCTAAAAACACTTTAATGGAAACATTAGAAATAGAATATATAGATGCAGGACCGGACTTTTTAGTGGCTAAAATGCCTGTAAATCCAAGAGTGCATCAACCTATGGGATTATTACACGGAGGAGCGTCTGTAGCCTTAGCTGAAAGTTTAGGAAGTGGGGCTTCTTTAATGTTGATAGACCCAAAAACACAAGAAGTTAGAGGAATAGAAATATCTGCTAATCACGTGAAAAGCAAGCGTGCAGGACACGTATTTGGTACAGCGAGATTATTGCACAGAGGCAGAACGGTACATTTATGGGAAATCCGTATTACTGATGAGAATGATGTCTTGATTTCTATTTGTAAAATCACCAATATAGTTATAGATAAAGCGAAATAATGTATTTATTTAAATGTTTAGCCAAACAGTTTGCTGACAAAAAACCGTTTGCTATTTACCGTAAACCCAATTCGACTATTGGGATAGGGTTATTTCAGAAAACTTACGCGTTACACGAAGTGCAAACTTTTGAAGAAAACGGGTTTGTATTAGCTCCTTTTTATGAAGGAACTAAACTATTGATTCCTTTATCGGAATCAGCTATTATTACAGAACAACTTGAAAACAAGTCGTTTGATTTGCCAGAAATAGCGCTGGATTACAAAGACAAGCAAGCAGGAGATGCTTTTGAGAGTCTTGTGGCACTATGTGTAACTGCTATTAATGAGGGGCAATTTGCCAAGGTTGTTCCTTCCCGCAAAGAGGCAGTTCCATTTGAGCTAACTGATGTTTGCGCTTTGTTTCAAAAGATTGTATTTACATATCCTACGGCGTTTTGTTCAATGGTTTACCATCCAAAAGTAGGGTTATGGGTAGGGGCAACACCAGAAACATTGCTAACAATTAAAGATAATAAATTGAATACAATGGCTCTGGCTGGTACTCAGGTAAATCACGGACAAGAAGAAGTTGAGTGGGGAGTAAAAGAACAAGAGGAACAAAAGTTTGTTACTGAGTTTATCGTAGATACATTAAAGCCTTTTTCTACTCATATCAGTGTGTCGGAACCTTTTACAAAAAGAGCTGCTAAAGTAATGCACATCTGTACTTCTGTAGAAGCTACATTGAGCAATAATAGTTTAGAGCCTATTGTGAAAGCTTTGCACCCAACACCAGCTGTATGTGGGATGCCTAAAGCTGAAGCAAGGGAGTTTCTAATTAAGGAAGAAGGGTATGATAGAAAGTATTATGCTGGTTATTTAGGAGAACTCAATTGTGACGTGGCTGCACAAGAGATTGAGGGGAGTGATTTGTACGTAAACTTGCGTTGTATGGAGATAGAGGATGCTAAAGCTAATCTATACATCGGATGTGGGGTAACTAAAGATAGCGACCCGCAAAGTGAGTTTGTGGAAACCGTTAACAAATCCTCAACCATGAAAAAGATTTTGAATTAAAGAACTTCTCTTATACACCAAGAGAAAAGTATAAATAACATGCCTGACTTTATTACCTGTGCATGAATTGTCGCATTAAATAAAAGAAGGTATCTTGTCTATATAGTATTCGAGATACTTCTTTTGTTAATTGGCAAAAATGATATTACAAACAACAATAAACACAATAGAATGAAAGTAGATATATTAGCTTTTGGAGCACATCCAGATGACGTGGAATTAGGAGCAGGTGCTACAATAGCAAAAGAAATTGATTTAGGAAAAAAAGTTGCAGTCGTTGATTTAACAAGAGGGGAGCTTGGTACAAGAGGTTCTGCTGAGATTCGCCAACAAGAAGCAACTGCAGCAGCGGCTGTTTTAGGAGTGCATTACAGAGAGAATCTTGCTTTTAGAGATGGGTTCTTTGTAAATGATGAGAAGCATCAATTAGAGATTATTAAAATGATTCGTAAATACCGTCCGGAAATTGTATTGTGTAATGCTATTGACGACCGTCACATTGACCATGGAAAAGGAAGTAAATTAGTATCCGATGCTTGTTTCTTATCAGGACTTCGTAAAATAGAAACAGCTATCAATGGAGTAGAGCAAGAAGCTTGGCGTCCAAAGGTGGTTTATCATTATATTCAGTGGAAAAACATAGAACCAGACTTCGTTGTAGATGTAACAGGGTACATGGATAAAAAAGTGGAATCAGTTTTAGCTTACGGAACTCAGTTTTTTGATAAAAATTCGAATGAGCCGACGACTCCAATTACCTCAAAAAACTTTTTAGATAGCATTACTTACCGTGCGCAGGACTTGGGAAGGCTAATAAACAAAGATTTTGCTGAAGGATTTACTGTTGAAAGATATTTAGCAGTCAATACGTTAGCAGATTTAGTGTAAATTTTTTCAAAAAAAGCTTGACAAGTATAGAAAAAGCGCTAAATTTGCAACCGTTAAACAGAAACAAATGGTGGTTATAGCTCAGCTGGTTAGAGCGTCGGATTGTGGTTCCGAAGGTCGTGGGTTCGAAACCCATTAATCACCCTACTTATTTTAAAAGTACTGATTTAACATGGTGGTTATAGCTCAGCTGGTTAGAGCGTCGGATTGTGGTTCCGAAGGTCGTGGGTTCGAAACCCATTAATCACCCTACTTTTTAAAGAGAACATATTTACACGGTGGTTATAGCTCAGCTGGTTAGAGCGTCG
>JASLGC010000190.1 GCA_030150335.1 Flavobacterium sp. | reverse complement strand
TCTCCCTTAAACTCCCTCTCATCAATACCACATCCTTCATTATTAGAAGCTGGACGCTCACCTATTACTTTATTGTCTTTATCTAAAAATATAGTTTTAGAATCTTTCCAAACCCCTTGGATACTTGACTTGTAATCAAGTGCTGAATTATTATCATCGCTTGAGCACCCCGTCGTACTTATCCCCATTACAGCCATAGCTGCAAATAAAAAAATCTTTTTCATAACTTTTATTTTATATTAATTTTATGTAAAAATAAAAATTATTTAAAACAAGACAAACATTTACTTGATAAATACACAAAATAATAAATTTATCACATTTTTAACTATCAAAAAACACTCAAAAAGTTAATGTCCCTATTTCAATAACATTTTTAAAGTCGGAAATTCTAACTATCAACGTTTGCTTTCGTATACCACTGTTTTCATTAATCTCTATTAACAATACTTCCTTATCAGAGAAGGCAAACTGATCAAACATAAAAACGTTGTCTTGTTTACTTTGACTATTTAGAGTTTGAGAACCTCTATAACCTCTAATTGGCTTTAAACACACTTCTTGAATTGTCGTTCGTTTAGTAGTTCTTCTATCTTTGATTTTAAAACTAACATAGTCAACTGTATATGGAACTCCTAACATACAACTTAAAGTTGCATTTTGAAGTAAGGCCTTTTTCTTTTCAAATGTTATTTTGCTATGCAATGCTGTCCACTCACTTCCATGACATAGTAAACTAACAATACTTGGTAGATGGTTAACAAGAGTAGTACCTCCTGCTACTGCTCCAACCGATCCAACCGCAAATACTACTAATGCAGGCCCAGAGACAACCAAAGCAGCAGCTAATACTGCTCCAACTAACGAACCTGCACCCATCATAGGAGGGCAAACAAAATTACCATCAAAGCGATCTTCCTCTGTAGCAGCAATTTTACCACTTTCTATCTTTATAGTTTTCCGAGACTTTACTTCAATTTTAACAACCCTTTTTCCATTGCTACACAAAGTCCAAGTACCATCAGGTACATGTAATTGTCCCATAATCTAACTTGTTTTTAATTTAAACTCATACTCTGCTATATAAAAACAATTTTCATTTACAAAGATTGATTGACTATTTGTTCGTTTTGAATATTATTGATGAATATCCAAATAAAAAACACAGTATTAATAAAACAGTATTTCTATCTTTCATTCTTTAATTCCATTTTTCTATAGTTAAATAGGAATATCTCCATTAAACATTCAAGTAAGATTAGTTTTAATATTTCTGTACACTCCATAACAAGGCAAAAAAACACCATTCTCTCCCAAACTTTTATGACAAACTCTTAATATCGTACCTACAAAAACAAAAAAAGAGAGAATTAAACTAATTCTCTCTTCTTCTTTTACTTAATCGCTCATTTTTAAGCTTTATTTCTCTTGGCTTACTCGTATTCTTTTCACGATCAAAGTTCCTACGTGGGCGTCTTTCATCTCTTTGTCCAGAATTCTCAGAAGTCATTCTTTTTCTAATACTTTGCTGACTCTCCTCATCTTGATTCAAACTTGCCTCTTCTGTCATAACGGACGGCTCAATCAATCTATTCAATTCAGCAAGCTCATCTTTAGTCAAATCTCTGTACGTTCCAACTGGAATATCTAAAGAAATATTGATGATTCTAATACGCTTCAACGCAACAACATCATATCCAAAAAACTCACACATACGGCGAATTTGACGGTTTAACCCTTGCGTTAAGAATATTCTGAATACAGTTTTACTAATAGGCTCTACTCTACACTCTTTTGTAATCGTGTCTAAGATAGGCACACCAGCACCCATACGCTGTAAAAAACGCTCTGTAACAGGTTTATTTACCGTAACGATATATTCCTTCTCGTGGTTGTTTTTCTGACGTAAAATCTTGTTTACAATGTCTCCATCATTCGTCATGATAATCAACCCCTCACTATCCTTATCCAAACGCCCTACTGGGAATATTCTTTTAGGATAGTTTATATAATCAACGATATTATCTCTTACAGTAGAGTTTGTTGTACACTCGATACCTACAGGCTTGTAAAAAGCCAAGTAAACATTCTCTTCTTCATTATTTTTAATCAGTTGACCATTTACTTTGATCACGTCATCTTCACTAACTTTTAATCCCATTTCTGGAACAACACCATTTACAGTAATACGACCTTCCTCTATTAGACGATCCGCCTCTCTTCTTGAGCAATACCCTACCTCAGACAGATATTTATTTAAACGTGTTTGTACTTTTTCCATAGCGCAAAAATAAGTATTTTTATTAACGATAAAACAATTGAAAGCAAACTAATTCTCTTGAAGAAAACTCAAGATTGACTGATACACCCCTTTATCCTGTAATGAATGCCCCAATCCATCTGTCATTATCAACTTCTGACCTAAATCAGTCAGCTTCTGATGAAACTTCACACAGTCGCCTTCATAGATAATATCATCTCCCTTATCGTGAATAAGTAATATAGGCATAGAACACTTATCTATCAGCAAATGACTTGCATATTGCTTTATAGGCATATCAATTACCTTTTCCACCCTTGCCACCAGCTTTTGATGAATTGCATTCCTGTAGCCCATCATTACAACGTAATTCTTAATGACAGTTCCATATTCATCCAAACAGCCTAACAAAACAACTCTCTCTATTGAGGGATAACTTTCATTAGCCAGCTTATTTAACAAGGCAAAAGACCCCAGAGAATGTGAGATAACATACGTTGGCGCAAACTCCTTCAAGCAAAAGTCAATCATCTCAGAATAGTCAATGATACTTATTTTCTGCCCAGGCGTTTGTCCAAGCCCAATAGCATCAACAGCAATATATCGGTAGTTATTACCAAAATAACCAATCATTGCCTCCCATCGATTAGAATTACTTTCCCAACCGTGAAAAAAGAGAATAATAGGCAAATCTCTTCGTTCTGAATTCCATTCATAAGTTTGAATAAAAGAATCCTTATAAGACAATCGCTTGTGATTAGAAGTCTTTAAAAAAGGAGGTACCTCATTAGGCTTAATCTGCCCTTTACGAGGAGAAGTAAGAAATTTGTACGAGATATTGACAGCACTTTGCACTGAAAACAGAGAAATTACATTCACAATAAATCCTACAAACTTCTTCATGGTATAAATAAAAAAAGCCTCTTAATTAAATTAAGAGGCTTTAGATTATAATTTAGCTATAATAGCGTCAATTTTTTCTCTTTCTTCTTCTGCTAATGCACTATCTACTAAGATACGTCCACTGTGCTCATCAGTAATAATTTTCTTACGAGCTGCAATCTCTACCTGTGTTTGTGGTGGAATAGTGAAGTAAGAACCTCCTGAAGCACCACGCTCAATAGAAACAACTGCTAAACCATTACGAACTCCATTTCTAATTCTGTTGTAAGCAGTCATTAAGCGCTCTTCGATATCAACTTTGAATTCTTCTGATTTCTCTAAAAGAACTTTCTCCTCACGCTCAGTCTCAGACATAATGCTGTTTAATTCAGCTTCTTTATGTGCTAAGTGCTCTTTTCTTGCGCTTAATTTTGAATCAGTTTCAGCGATATTAGCTTTTTTATATTCAATACTTGCTTTCATTTCCTTAATATTCTTTTCAGCAAGTTCAATTTCTAACTTTTGAAACTCAATCTCTTTCTCTAAAGAGTTGTACTCTCTATTGTTTTTAACTTCGTTTTGTTGCTCAGTATATTTAGCAATAGCAGTTTTAAACTCTTCGATAGAAGATTTTTTATCTTTAATACCCGCTTCGATATCACTTAAGTCTACGTTTAACTTTTCTAAGCGTTTGTTCAGTCCAGCAACCTCATCTTGTAAGTCTTCAACTTCCAGAGGTAATTCTCCTCGCATGTTTCTAATTTCGTCAATTCTTGAGTCGATTAATTGCAAGTCGTATAATGCTCTTAACTT
>JASLGC010000127.1 GCA_030150335.1 Flavobacterium sp. | reverse complement strand
CCTATTTATCTCTACCTAAAAGTCTTATGCTTAATAAAAAACACAGAGACCCTAAATTTGAATACCAAAACTCTTTAAAAGCAACAGATTCGAAATCTATCCAACATCTCTTTGATATCGCTTCGACTAAAAACGCCTTTTTTGGAACTTATATCAAAAGATAGTCGAAAGAATTTCGAATTCCACTAATGCCTAAACACCCTTAACGCACGCCACTCTATGCTGTCAAAAAAAAGAACACAAAAAAAAGAACACAAAAAAAGGCAAGCAGATTACTCTACTTACCTTTTGTATATTTAAACACCGTTCTAAAAACAGTTATTTATCTCTCTAAAAAATCTTTCACTATCTCGTAAAACATTTGAGGATTCTCTGCATGTAGCCAGTGCCCCACATTTGGTATGGTCTGCACCTCTGAATTTGTAAAGTGTTTTAGTATCATTTCCTCATCAGACGCTTGAATATAATTGGAATTCCCCCCTCTTATAAACAACGTAGGATTCGAAAAATACGCATCCTCTTCCAATGCCTCTCCTACTACTTCCTCATTTGCCTTAAACGCATCTAAATTAAAGCGAAAAGCCAATTGCCCTGGTTCTTTCCAATATAAACTCTTGGCAAGAAATAAACGCGTACCATCCTCTGTAATCTGTGTTTTCAACAACTCATCCACATCCCCACGAGAAGGCTTTACAGAAAAGTCAACCTTGCTTAGCGCATTCAAGATTACTTGATGATGCGGAAGATATTGTCTTGGGGCAATATCTGCTACAATTAATTTAGTAACGCGATCCGGATATCTATCCGCTAATTTCATTACTACTTTCCCCCCCATTGAATGTCCTAATACGATAGCATTTGCAAGATTGTGGTAATCCATATAGCGCACTACATCTTCTACCATAAAATCATACGACCAATCCATTGAATGAAAACTGCGTCCGTGATTTCTCAAATCAAGCATGTGAACCTCATATCCTTGGTCCGACATCTGCTTTCCAAACGTCTTCCAATTGTCAGACATTCCAAAATAACCGTGAATTACAAGAAATGGTATTCCTCCTTCTCCTTCAATTTTTGAATAAAGAATATCTGTCATTATGATAATTTTCTGATGTACATATTTACTACATTCTCAATTCCCAAGTAAATAGACTCCGCGATTAACGCATGTCCAATTGATACTTCTAAAAGGTTTGGAATGTTATTTTTAAAGAAAGCAATATTCTCAAGACTCAAGTCGTGTCCCGCATTAATACCCAAACCTAATTCAGTAGCCAATTCAGCTGCCTTCACATAAGGTTCAATTGCTTTCTCATTTCCTTGACCATATTGGTAAGCAAATTCTTCTGTATATAATTCAATACGATCAGCACCTACTATTTTAGCACCTTCAATCATATCTAAAACTGGGTCAACAAAAATAGAAGTACGAATACCTTGTAAGCGGCATTCTTTAATTACTTCAGTCAAAAAATCTTTATGTTTGATTGTATCCCATCCCGCATTTGATGTCAATGCATCTACTGCATCCGGAACAAGCGTTACTTGAGTTGGCTTACATTCGTAAACTAACTTCAAGAAATCATCCATTGGGTTACCTTCAATGTTATACTCCGTATAAACAACATCTACTAAATCTCTTGCATCTTGGTAACGAATATGTCTCTCATCAGGTCTTGGATGAACAGTTACACCTTGCGCTCCGAATTTTTGAACGTCTTTTGCTACTTGTAATAAATTAGGAACATCTCCCCCTCTTGAATTACGTAGAGTAGCAATTTTGTTGATATTAACAGATAGCTTAGTCATATTTTAAAATTTTAAACACAAAAATACAAACTATAATTAACGTCTATTGTTTTATTTTTGATTATTTTGCACTACTAAATAAGAGAGTGTAATATGCTGGCGTCAGAAAACTTACTAATCACAGATTTGCCTATCTGCAAATTGAACACTTTAATAGAGGATATCTTACCTCAATTAGAGGATTGTTCTTTTTCTCACCTACCTGTCGTTGACCAAAACGATAGCTGGATTGGCAATATTTTATTGGAAGACTTACAGAATGCTTCTCCTGGACAAACAGTAGAAGACGTAATGTATGATTTAGAAAAGTTCTTCTTAGTTAATCATACAGGACTCAATCCATTTGACTTTTTTGATTTATTTATTCAAAACGATTCAAATATCATCCCACTTTTAAACCAAGACGGAATACTTGAAGGTGTCTTCTCTAAAGAGACCTTACTTAATGAGTGGAGTAAAACATTATTCTTTGAAGAAAAGGGCACTTCTTTTATTGTGGAGAAAGATCTACAACATTATAGCTTCTCTGAAATCACTCAAATCGTAGAAAGTAACAATGCTAAGCTATTGGGAATTTTGCTACTCAATACAAGTAACAATACAACGCAAATATTGATTAAAACAAATGGCATCAATACCAAAGTAATCTTAGATGACTTGCGCCGTTACAACTATGAAATACAGACTAATCTTATAGACGACACTCATTTTAATGAACTAAAAGAAAGATCTGATTACTTAAATAAATATCTAAACATATAATATGAAGTTTGCGATTTATGGACAGACGTGTAAACCTATAGTACAAAATATTGTACGCAGGTTACTAAACCTATTTCAAAATTACGATAATACAGAAATTATCTTTGAAGAAGGATTTTACCGTCTATTGAAGGAACAAAATATTCTTGAAAAGGAATATGAAACGTTTGGAAACTCAAAGAGCTTAACAAGTGAAGTGAATTTTTTCATAGGAATTGGTGGTGATGGTACAATGCTTAGAGCCGCTAATTTTATTAAAAACACAAATATACCTGTAGTAGGAATTAACGCAGGAAGACTGGGATTCTTAGCGAATGTTCAACACGATAATTTGGAAGAACAAATTCCTCTTCTGTACAAAAACGAATTTAAAAAGTCTAAAAGATCGCTTTTAAGTTTACAATGTACACCAGAAGAAAACAATAAATTCGACATACAATTTGCCTTAAACGAAGTAACTGTATCAAGAAAAAATACGACTTCGATGATTACTGTTGAAACGTATTTAGACAACGAGTTCTTGGCTACTTATTGGGCTGATGGGTTAATCATCTCTACACCATCTGGATCTACAGGATACTCGCTTAGCTGTGGTGGGCCTATTATCGAACCAGAAACAGGTTGTTTCGTGCTTACGCCTTTAGCTCCGCACAATTTAAATGTGAGACCGTTGGTAATTAGAGACAACTTAACAATCAAGTTGAGAGTAAGTTCAAGAGAAAAACAATACTTAGTTTCTTTAGACACAACTACAAAAGCAGTGGACAACGATACTGAAATTACTATTTCAAAAGCGCCATTCACAATTGACCTTGTAGAATTCCCTAACCAAAGTTTTATAAAAACATTGAGAAACAAACTTCTTTGGGGAGAAGACAAAAGAAATTAATAATAATAATTTACTATACTTTTTATGTAGTTTTAGCGTTTAAAAAGTCAGAATATGCTTTATATGTGAATATCACACGTAAAAAGTTACCTTTTTAAAATACGATATTACTATATTTGCAAATTATTTTAACAGAATGAATAAAATCCTAATATCTCTTTTACTGCTATTTACAGTTGGTATTGCGAATGCCCAAATCCATGAAATTGGCTTAGGCGCAGGTGGTTCTAACTATGTGGGAGATATTGGATCTACTCAGTATATAGATCCAACGAATTTAGGTTTTAATGCATTTTACCGTTGGAACAGAAGTCCACGACACTCATATAGATTAAGTTTTTCGCAAAACAAAATTTCGGGAAATGACGCTAAATCAGATATGCAGAGCCGAAAAGCAAGAGGCTATAGTTTTACAAATACTATTCAACAAGTATCTGTAGGGGTTGAATTCAATTTTTTTGAATTTGATTTACACGAAGAAAACTTCGGGTTAACTCCTTACTTATTCGTTGGAATATCTGGTATTCGCTATAACGATCTTTACTTTAGAACTTTTGAGCCCATTGAGGGAATGGATTCTAAATCTACTGATTTGATTAAAGGCTCTAAAACAAACTCTGTTGCGATTCCTTTTGCGGGAGGTATTAAGCTTAGACTTACTCCCCAACTGAATTTAAATGCAGAAGTAGCGGCGAACTATACGTTTACGGACAACTTAGATGGTAGTCACCCTACACAAGAAAATAGAAAATCCTTTAGTTTTGGAAAAAATGGAAACGATTGGTTTTTTTATTCAAGCTTAACACTAAGCTATACATTCGGTAAAAACCCATGTTATTGTGCAGATTAAATGAATTTGAAAGAACAAATAGACTTAAACAGAATACCTCAACACATTGCCATAATTATGGATGGTAATGGTAGATGGGCAAAAAAACAAGGATTCCTAAGAACTATAGGCCATGAAAATGGCGTAAAATCAGTGCGTACTACTATCAGTGAATGCGCTGCTATGGGAATCAAAAACTTAACATTATATGCCTTCTCTACGGAAAACTGGAGTCGTCCAAGATTTGAAGTAGAAAAGCTAATGGAGATTTTAGTTAAGTCGCTAAAGAAAGAGTTACCTACTTTTACTAAAAATAACATCAAACTTAATGCAATTGGTGATTTAACACTTTTGCCGAAAAAAGTTCAAAAAACTTTACAAGAGGTAATAGACACCACAAAAGACAATACTCACATGACTTTAACCCTGGCATTGAGCTATGGTTCACGTGCAGAATTGATTAATGCTGTAAAAGAAATTTCTTTTAAAGTTAAAAATAACTTAATTTCGGAGACCGATATTGATGAATCGGTTATAAATAATCATCTTTACACGAGTGACCTACCTGATGTTGACCTATTAGTTAGAACAAGTGGAGAGCAACGTATAAGTAACTTTTTGCTATGGCAAATTGCTTATGCTGAGCTTTATTTTACTGAAGTTCTTTGGCCAGATTTTACTGAAGAAGAACTTTACAAAGCCATTCTTACCTATCAAAATAGGGAAAGAAGATTTGGAAAAACGAGTGAACAAATTAAATAAAAACGAATCTAATGTTTCAAAAA
>JASLGC010000352.1 GCA_030150335.1 Flavobacterium sp. | reverse complement strand
ATTACTAATACACTTCCACCAGCGTCACAAATTTTCAATACACCAAGTAACAATAATTATCAAAATGATGATGATGTTCCTTTTTAAAATTTAAACGAAATAATATATATAGCAAAAGGGCTGTCTGTTTAAGATGGTCCTTTTGTGTTATGTAAGGTTTTGTATAAGTTGATAATGAGATACTCTTAAAGATAATTTATATAGCATCATCAACGTGATTTCTCATAGTATAAAGCAAGGGTTGTCAGATTAGGAAGTTTCTTTTGTGTTATATAAGGTTTTGTATAGTGTAATAATTAGAAACTCTTAAAGGAGGTTTATATAACATAATCAAGGTGTTTTTTCAAAGTATAAAGAAAGGGTTGTCTGTTTAAGATGGTCCTTTTGTGTTATATAAGGTTTTGTATAAGTTAATAATGAGATACTCTTAAAGATGATTTAGATTGCATAGTCAAGATGTGTCTTTGAAGAATATTGAAGGGGCTGTCTGTTTAAGATGGTCCTTTTGTGTTATGTAAGATTTTGTATAAGTTAATAATGAAATGCTCTTAAAGATGATTTACATAGCATTATCAATGTGTTTTCTCATAATTTAAAGAAGATGACGGGGTATTAAAGTAGCCATTTAAATTTAGATGGGGTAATGTCAGATAACACCATTGGGTTCTTGTTGATGTATGACACAACTTAACCATATCCCGAATTTAATTATAAAGTAAAAGGGCTGTCTGTTTAGGGCTGTCTGTTTAGGGCTGTCTGTTTAGGGCTGTCTGTTTAAATTTAGATGGGGTAATGTCAGATTACACCATTGGGTTCTTGTTGATGTATGGCACAACTTAACCATATCCCGAATTTAATTATAAAGTAAAAGGGCTGTCTTTTGAGGACAGCCCTTTCTTGAGGTATTTTATCTTTTTACTCTACTTCAACTGTAAATTGTGAATTAGCATAATTCCAATTGAAATATTTAAAGGATGTTTCGATATAAGACGCTTTATCATTTTGATAAGTGTCAAAATAAGCATGTTCCCATAAATCAATACAAAATAGGGGTTTTCCCATTTGTAATTCAGGCATACTTGGATTATCATTATTAGTAGTTGTAACCACTGATAGCTTACCACTTGGTAAGATTGTAACCCATAGCCAACCAGAACCAATTAAACTATTACCTTTTGCAATCAATTCTTTTTTTAATTCAGCAAGTGAACCAAAAGATTCAGCAATTAGTTTACTTAAAGTTTCATTAGGTTTGCTTTGTTCTACAGGTGAAATCGAACGCCATAAGATATTATGGTTATAATAAGCTCCAGCTAAATTCTTTAAATTAATAGACCTGTTGTCTACTTTTGTAACTAAAGTACTTATTTCGTCTTTTTCAAAAGCAGTTCCATGCACTGCTGTATTTAATTTATTCGCGTAATCTAAATGAACTTTACTATAATGTAAAAAAGCTGTTTCAGGCTTAAAAACTGATGCTAATTCATCAAAGTTATATTGTAATCCCAACATTTCAAAAGGACCTTGTTTTGTCTTGATAGTAGCAGGGGCAGGGAATTCACTTTTTTGAGTAATGAATGTTTCGCGCTCAGGAATTTCAACTTCAGTTAAATCATTTCGGTTTCCACACGAAGCGAGTAACATGAAGTTACAACAAAATAAAATAACGATATTTCGTTTAAGCCTTGTCATCTTCTAAGATTTCTTTAGCGATTTTAATGTATTCTTCTTTAGCTTCAGTCGCTGTTAAGTGACTTACTTGTGTCCACGCATTAAATTTAAAGGCTTTTTTTATATCATAAGACATATCCTCAAAGTCCTTATGACTTAATCCGTTTGTTGCTTGTTTGTAGTATGCATATATACGTAGCATAACATCAGCTGGAAGATTGGTAGCTTCTTCTGAAATACGTTTATATGCTTCTTTAAATTCTATGTCTAAATTGCTCATTTGTTATTTTTGTGCAATTACCGTTTTGTTTCCAATTGCTTTTTGATTTAAAGTAACTTCTACTTTTGTTCCGATAGGGAAGTATAAGTCAACTCTAGACCCAAATTTGATAAATCCAGCGTCAGTACCTTGTTGTACCTGCATTCCTGGTTTTGCATAGTTTACAATTCGTCTTGCTAAAGCACCGGCAATTTGTCTATACATTACTTCTCCAAAAACAGGATTTTCAACAACTACAGTTGTACGCTCGTTTTCTTCACTTGCCTTAGGGTGCCAAGCTACTAAGTATTTACCCGCATGGTATTGACTATATTTAATCAAACCACTTAATCCATAACGCGTAACGTGAACATTTAATGGAGACATAAAAATTGAAACCATCAATCTTTTCTCTTTAAAGTATTCAGGTTCGTATACTTCTTCAATTACAACTACTTTTCCATCAACAGGGGCTAAAACAGTATTGTCATTTGGAGTAACATTTCTATTCGGGTTTCTGAAAAACTGAAGTATCAAGATTAAAAATACAAGTACAATAGATTGCACAATCATTCTAATCCAATCAATACTAATCAATACGTCAGCTAAAACAACTAAACCTACAGCTACTACTAATGAGTAAAAAATAATTTTCGTTCCTTCTTTGTGAAACATAGTTTATAAAATTTGATATATTAAATACAAAAATGGTGCTACAAATATCACACTGTCTAATCGGTCTAAAATTCCACCGTGACCAGGCATAATTGAGCCACTATCTTTAACACCAGCTTCTCTTTTGAAGTGTGATTCTACTAAATCACCAATGGTACCAAAAATGCTGACAAAAATAGCACTACTTATCCAAACTACCACACTAAAAAAGTCAAAAAATTGACTTAAGATAATACTTGCTATAATACTGAATACCAAACCTCCTAAAAAACCTTCAATGGTTTTCTTTGGAGAGATGCGTTCAAATAGTTTAGTTTTTCCAATTTTCTTACCTACTAAGTAAGCAAAAGTATCGTTTGTCCAAATCATAATCATCATTCCGATAATTACATTAGGATTGTATTCCCCTTTGACAAAAGGCAAATATAGAATAGCGATAAAAGTAGCTATTACATATCCTAAGAAAATAATTATCTTAATTGGAAATGATCTATTTGGTTTTCTTTTTGTGAATAGTTCAGCGAGTAAAGCTAAAAGAATAACAACAGCGAATATTGCTATTGCGTTAATAGGCATAATATCTCTATCCCAGAAGACACAAGAAGTAGCCATTAATGCAATTATCATTGCAAGTGATTTTGGTAGCTTAATAAGTTTTGCAAATTCATACGATGCAATGAACATAAAGAAACCAAAAAGTATTTCAAAAGTTAAAGGAGAGTATAGAGTTGCTCCTATCAGCAGCGCGATATAGATTGCACCTGATATTGCACGAGTAACTGTTTCTGACATATTATAAATCTTCTAAAAGTAATAGATATAAATTTTTAGGCGATCTACCATAGCTAAGGAAGTCTGTTTCAACTGGAGCTTCTTTAAAGCAATTGAAAGCAGTAATGTTGCTTGGTAGTGCACTTCCGTATTTTCGTTTTATTTCACGTAGTCCATCACTTTTTGTTCTTGTTATTTGGCTTGTTTTAGCGATAATAATCAAGTTTAAAGGTAGGTGATGAGCTTTGTTATCTTTCAACTGTTTACCAGAAAATAAGATAGAACCATCTTCAGCAATCAAGCTTTCGCAAGTTGAGAAAAAGAAAGTAGGTTGTTTGACGTTAGTGTACTTAACATTGTTCTCTTGTAAAAGAGGAAAAAGCTGAGTTTCATAAGTCAGTGATTCTGTTTCGAACCAGTCATTTTCAAGAAGTATATTAACAAAAGTCTCTGTTAAGTCATCATTTGATTCACAATAAAGAAACTTTCCGCCATTTTCTTTAAAATTAACTGTAAAGAGCTCATCTACCGGCATCTTTTCCTCTGGAAGATACTGACTTCTCTCCTGTGTAGAAGGTTCTTCTACAGGAACTGAAGGCTGAAAAACTTTAATTAATTTTTTAAAAAAACTCATGTTTACTTTACTCCGATGAAATAATTATTTTATAAGTATTCAAAGATAAAAAAAATCTTAACTTAAAGTCTCCTTTAGGTTAAGATTTTTAGTATTTGTGCGTTATGAAGAATATTATTCTTCTGTTTGCTCTGTTTTTGTTTCTTCAGTAATGTTTACTTCAACAGCCCCTTCTTTGTCAAAAGGACGTTTACCAAAGATGTTTTCTAAGTCTTGTTTAAAGATTACTTCTTTCTCGCAAAGTAAATCTGCTAATTGAACCAGTTTATCTTTATTTTCAGTAAGGATAGTTTGAGCACGCTCATACTGACCTTCAATCAATGTAGAAATTTCTTGGTCTATAATTCTTGCTGTTTCTTCAGAATAAGGTTTAGCAAAAGCATACTCATTTTGTCCAGACGAATCATAGTAAGTAATATTACCTAATTTTTCGTTTAATCCGTAGATAGTAACCATAGCTTTCGCTTGTTTAGTCACTTTTTCTAAGTCGCTTAATGCACCAGTAGAGATTTTATCAAAGATAACTTTCTCAGCAGCACGTCCACCCATAGTAGCACACATCTCGTCTAACATTTGTTCTGTTCTAACGATTTGGCGCTCTGCAGGCAAGTACCAAGCAGCACCTAAACTTTGTCCACGAGGAACGATAGTTACTTTTACTAATGGAGCAGCATGTTCACACATCCAGCTTACAGTAGCATGTCCAGCTTCGTGAATAGCAATTGCGTATTTTTCTTCTGGAGAAATGATTTTGTTTTTCTTTTCTAAACCTCCGATGATACGGTCAACAGCGTCTAAGAAGTCTTGCATATCTACTTGCTTTTTGTCTTTACGAGCAGCCGTTAAAGCAGCCTCGTTACAAACGTTAGCAATATCAGCACCAGAGAATCCTGGAGTTTGTTTAGCTAAGAAATCAATATCTAAGTTATCTACTTTTTTAATGTTTCTCAAGTGAACGTGGAAGATAGCTTCACGTTCTTTAACGTCTGGTAGGTCAACATAAATTTGTCTATCAAAACGTCCAGCTCTTAATAAAGCTTTATCTAATATCTCCGCACGGTTAGTAGCAGCTAATACAATAACGTTTGTATTAGAACCAAAACCATCCATTTCAGTTAGTAATTGGTTTAATGTATTTTCTCTTTCATCGTTAGAACCAGAGAAATTACTCTTACCACGTGCACGACCTACAGCGTCAATCTCATCAATAAAGATAATTGAAGGCGATTTTTCTTTCGCTTGTTTAAATAAGTCTCTTACACGAGAAGCACCAACACCTACAAACATTTCAACAAAGTCAGAACCTGAAAGTGAAAAGAAAGGAACTTTCGCTTCACCAGCTACTGCTTTTGCTAATAACGTTTTACCAGTACCTGGAGGTCCTACTAAAAGTGCTCCTTTTGGAATTTTACCACCAATAGAAGTATATTTTTCCGGATTTTTAAGAAACTCTACAATCTCTACAATTTCCTCTTTAGCACCTTCTAAACCAGCAACATCTTTAAAGCTAACTCTGATGTCATTTTTCTCATCAAATAATTTTGCTTTAGACTTACCAATAGAAAAGATTTGGCCACCGCCACCAGCTCCGCCACCGCCAGACATTCTTCTCATCATGAATAACCAGAAACCAATAATGATAACAATCGGTAAGAAGCTAATTAATAAGTCTCCCCAATTACTATCAGGTTCTGATTTATATTCAACTAATTTATCTTCACTTTTTGCTTTGTCAAGCTTGTTTTGAAAAATTTCAGAGTTACCAATGTCAGTAAGGAATTGTGGTCCTGTGTTTCCTTTACCAAGGATACTTTTCTTTTGTAATTCTTTGAATTCGTCTTTTGTTAACGCTTCTTCAGTTAAATAAACTTTCGCTACTGTACGATTGAAATCAACTTTCTCTACATACCCTTGTTCTAAATAATCATATAATTTCGAAAGACCCAATTGTCTTGAATCTCCAAAATTACTCCCGTTAGTCAGGAAGTTTATTACAAGGATAATCACTAAGAGACTTCCATAAAGTATCCAAGGATTAAATCTTGATTTTTTTGGATTAGGTTTCATATTTTCAGACATGAAAAATAATTTTAGTTATTAATATTGGCTTTCAACAGTGGTGATTTTTGCATCTCCCCATAGATTTTCAATCTTGTAATATTCACGTATATGTTTTTGAAATACATGAACTACAACATTTACATAATCCATTAATATCCATTCTGCTTGTCCTTCACCCTCTATATGCCAAGGCTTGTCATGAAGTTCTTTAGACACTGTTCTTTGCACTGAGCCAGTAATGGCATTGACTTGTGTGTTTGAATTACCATCACAAACGATGAAATAGTCACAAGGTGTATTGTCAATATCTCTTAAATCTAATATTTTGATGTTTTCCCCTTTAACTGATTCTATTCCTTTAATAATGTTTGCGATCAATTCGTCGTTGTTGATATTCTTGTCTGCCATTTATTTTATTTCTTATTTATTCGCGATTAAATGTAATGTTAGCTAAATTTGGTTCCAAATATAATGAAACCATTGTGAATAGACTATAATAATTTTATATGAATATTATCAAACTCGATGCCATAGGGTCCACCAATACCTATTTGAAAGATTTACTTAACGTTTCTAACTTAGAAAATTTCACTGTTGTAGCTGCTGAAAATCAATTCGCTGGAAAGGGGCAACGTGGAAGCGTTTGGAATGCTGAAGTGGGTAGTAGTCTAACATTTAGTGTTTTAGTAAAATATTTATTACCCTCTCCAGAGTGTGTTTTCGACCTAAATGTCTTAGTGGCTTTAAGCGTTTATAGTGCTTTAAAAAAATCTTTTCACCTGCCATTTTATATCAAATGGCCAAACGACATATTGTCATGTAATAAGAAGATTTGTGGCATATTAATTGAAAATGTAATCAAAGCGAGTGGAGATACCCTATCTATTGTGGGGATTGGGGTCAATGTAAATCAAGAAAATTTTGATGATTTTCCTCAAGCGAGCTCTTTATTTAAGTTAACAGGAGCTAAGAGTGACAAGGATATATTGCTAAAAACCATCCTTGATGAGCTAATTCACTATTGCGAAGCATACAGAAGTAGAGGAGGAGAGTTTCTTTGGAATGAGTACCAAGAATGCTTATATCGCAAGGGAGTTCCTACTGTATTTGAAAAGGCAGATGGCACGCGCTTTATGGGAATAATTACAGAAGTAAGCAAGCAAGGATTTCTTTGTGTTCAATTAGAAGACGAGTCAATTCAAGAATTTGGAATGAAAGAGATAAAAATGATGTATTAGGTTTTTGGGCATGACAAAAGAACGATTCGATAAAGAACCCAAAAGCTTTCGACAAGTGTTCGACAAAATAGCCTTATATCGCAGGAATGACGGAAGATAGACGGAGTTTTAACTAAGGGATGGTTAATTATCAATAGTTTATATACCCGATTTTATTTTGAATGAAAGAAATCATTTTTATTGCTCCTAAAGCAATTTTCGATGTATGTAATTCTTTGGTTTTGAGTAAAATTCCGTTGTGGTTTTTAGGTACAAAATGTACTAAATAGGCAGTAATTGAAGATAAAATGCTTTTGTGTTGTTTTGGTCATGCTTTGCTCTTGTTCGGAAAACAGGCCCTCAACCCAAGTAAACACTGGACTTTACCGAACACGACCAAAACAAATCAAAAATAAATATTTTTAAGTCAATGATTTACAGTGTTTTAAAGTTGTGTAAATTATCAAAAGTGAGCATTTTATATCAAAATCGTCAAAAGTGAGCAAAATATAGCAAATGCTATCAAAATCGGCATGCTGTCAAAATCGACAAAAGGCGATTGCTAATTTTGACTTGTGAATAGTAAGAGAATCCCCTTAGTTGTAGCATGTAGTCAAAAGAGTAGCAATGAATAAGTATGGTATGGAAAGTGATGAGAATAAAGATAGAATGCAAAATAAAAAAAACACGAATTCGATGTATGCTCAAATGAGATTACATCAAACTCGTGTTAAAAGAAATAATGTTATTTTTCTTCGACGAATTTTAGAGATATTGAGTTCATACAATATCTGTCGCCTGTTGTTTCTTGTGGACCGTCTGGAAACACGTGACCTAAGTGACCATGGCAGTTAGAACATATTACTTCGGTTCTAATCATTCCATGAGACACATCTTTGATGTATTCAACAGAACCTTTAATGGCTTTGTCAAAAGAAGGCCATCCGCAATGACCATCAAATTTAGTGTCAGAATCAAATAATTTTTGGTCACAGGCAGCACAGTGATAACTTCCTTTTTGATAGAAATCATTGTATTCTCCAGTAAATGGACGTTCTGTACCTTTTTGTCTTAACACATAATATTGCTCTGGAGTTAAGGCTTGCTGCCATTGCTCCTCAGTGGTAGTCGTATCTTTTTTCATAGTTGGTATATCTTGATAAGTTATATTCTTACACGCTAATAACGGGATTAAAAACAAAAAAATAAGTAAACTTCTCATTAGTCAATATCTTGGATGAAATCTTTAATTCTTTCAATTACTTTTTTATCACCTAATATCTTGCGGTGTCCCAACCCTTGTGTAATCATTATCTCAGCATTTACAGCATTCTTTTTAATTTGATAAGCTGCTTTTACTGGTACGTCAAGGTCATCTTCGTCATGTACAATTAGCAAGGGGATTTTAATCTCCTTAGCAGCCAAGTTTACACAGTAACTCTGCATTGTTTGGTTAAATTGTTTTTCAAAACGCTCTTTAATCAATCTTGAAATAATTGGTTTAAGTTGAATTTGGTCAACGAAATCATCAATTACATCTTCTACCACATCTCCACTTCCTATGATTACTGCTTTCTTAGCTTTCAGACCTTCTTTTAGGGCATTCATTGTTGTCATACCTCCAAGAGAGTGTCCGATTACTAAATCAAAAGGACCGAATTGCTTGTCCACTTCATGTGCAGAAGCAATAAATTCAGTTAGGTTTGTTTTAGTTTTTGGTGATTTTCCATGGCCTGGAGCGTCAAAACTCACAATGTCATAACCTTGTCTCATCAACATGTTAGCAATAGTGATTAATTGAGTTCCTCTACCATTCCACCCATGTATTAAAAGAGCTTTTTTAGTAGCCGCTTTATTTGTTCCGTATTGATATACAAAAATATCTTTCTTTAATTTAGGTACCGCTATTTCTGTCACAATGCTTTTCTCAAGCATTTCTTTCTCTCTCTTTGGTGGTTTGAATTTAAGAGGCGTGACGAATAGGTTTTGAGCAAAACGAGTTGCCAGGTTATTTGAGAATAGTTGTAGTGTTTTTCCTATTACTATTATGCTTTTAGGTATTTCAAGCGATTGTTTAGGTTTTTGATTTTGCATTATAATAATCTTGTAATGCTGTAAAATTACGAAATTAAAGTACTATGCAGAACTACTATTTTGGGATATTCTTATTTATTGTAGATTAACGTTCTTAATGTTTTAATTATTCTAAATTATATTGTTCAAAATGTGTGTAATAGGTCAGTCTTTAACCATAGAATTGTGTTTTTGTAGCACATGTTTATAGTACATAGAGCTATAGTAATGAGATAGTAAGGGAATAAGAAATAGGTGCCAAAAGTTTTTTTATATTGCTAAATCATACTATTTTTGGAAAAAAAATAAGTGAGGTATGAAAAAAGTGTTTTTTGTAGCAGGTAGTGCTTTATTATTGGCAGCTTGTGCTACTAATCCTTTTACTGGAAAGAAAACAATGGCATTTCAATCAAATGCGAATTTATTTCCAATGGCTTTTCAGCAATATGATGCTTTCTTAAAAGAGAACAAGGCTGTTAAGGGTACAAAAGATGCAAAGCGCATAGAAGACGTTGGTACGAGAATTAAGGCTGCTGCTGAAAAGTGGTTGTCAGCTAATGGATATGGTTCTTATTTAAAGGACTACCGTTGGGAGTATAATTTAGTAGATAATAAAGAGTTAAACGCTTGGTGTATGCCAGGAGGTAAGATTGTTTTTTACACTGGAATTTTGCCAGTTTGTAAAAATGATGCTGGTATCGCTACAGTAATGGGGCATGAGGTATCTCACGCTTTAGCTAACCACGGTCAGCAACGTATGAGTGCAAGTATGCTTCAGCAAGGAGGTGCAGTAGCATTAGATTTGTTGACTCAAAATTCAAGTCCAATTGCAAAGCAAACTTGGGCAGCTGCTTACGGATATGGTTCACAAGTTGGGGGAATGTTGCCATTTAGCCGTGCAAATGAAACAGAAGCAGATAAAATAGGATTGACATTAATGGCTATCGCTGGTTATAATCCAGAGGAGTCTATTGATTTCTGGTCTCGTATGGCTGCGCAAAGTGGAGGAGGAGATGGTTCTTCTTTCATGAGTACGCACCCAAGTAATCAAGAACGTATTGCTAATTTGAAAAAATTAATTCCAGAGGCTAAAGCGGAAGCTGCAAAATTTGGTGTATATTTCGACAAATAAAATTTTATATAATAAGCTACCATCTACGGTAGCTTATTTGTTTTTTAACTTTCTGGGATATGCGACATTTTGTAAAAGGAGACGCTAAGTTGTTAAATGCATGGGCATTCTATGATTGGGCAAACTCTGTTTATGCTCTTGTTATTTCGTCATCTATCTTTCCTTTGTATTATGGAGCTCTTTTTAGAGAATTAGGTGCTGATCGTTTTTTGCTGTTTGGACGTTATATCAAAAGCGAGTCGATTATTAGTTATACCACAGCAATTGGTTTCTTAATTGTTTGTATTATCTCGCCATTTCTATCTGGTATTGCCGATTATCTCGGTACCAAAAAGTTTTTTATGAAGCTATTCTGTGGGATAGGCTCTCTATCTTGTATGCTTCTTTTCTTCTTTAGTTTAGACCACATCATTCTCAGTTTGATAGTTTATATGTTTGGACTAATTGGCTTCTGGGGAAGTCTTGTTTTTTATAATTCATACTTGCCAGATATTGCTTTTCAAGAACAACAAGATAGTGTGAGTGCAAAGGGATACGCTATGGGATATGTAGGGAGCGTTATTCTATTGTTGCTAAACTTACTGCTTATCATGAAATATGAAGTCTTAGGATTTGATTCTCCATTGAGTGCAATGCGTTATTCATTTCTATTGGTAGGTATTTGGTGGATAGGTTTTAGTATGGTTACTTTTAAGTATCTTCCTAATTTTAAAAATGAAAAGAAGATAACCAAATCTGTTTTTTTCAAAGGATTTAGAGAGCTTAAAAAAGTGTGGATTCAACTTAGTGGTTATACGTCATTAAAGAGGTATTTAGTAGCTTTTTTTGTGTATAGTATGGCAGTGCAAACCGTAATGGTTATTGCAGCTTATTTTGGCGAAAAGGAAATTGCTTGGCAAACAGAGAGTCAACGTACTACCGGGCTTATTATTAGTATTCTTGTGATACAGTTAGTTGCCATTTTAGGTGCTTATGCTACCTCTAAAATGTCAAAAAAAATTGGGAATATATATACGCTTTGTGTTTTAAATGCGTTATGGATATTTATATGTATTTACGCTTACACCATCGAAACGCCAAATGAGTTTTATGTGGCTGCTGGTTTTGTGGGGCTTGTGATGGGAGGAATACAGTCTTTATCTCGTTCTACATATTCTAAATTATTGCCAGAAACGACAGATACAACGTCTTTTTTCAGTTTCTATGATGTTACTGAAAAGCTGGGGATTGTGCTTGGAATGGCGATGTATGGATTGGTAAGTGATATTACAGGTAAAATGCAAAATGCGATACTATTCTTGATTGTTTTCTTTGCAGTAGGCTTTGTTTTATTGTTAAGAGTGCCAAATAAAAAGGTTATTTAACGAGAAGTAGTATTTTTATTGTAAATTTGTTAAAGGTATTTATACTCAATGTATAGTGAATTATAGTATGAAAAAAACATATAAAGTATTTGTAGCAAGTTGTTTATTGCTTGCTGGTTTGGGTTTTGTCTCTTGTGATAATGAGGGTGTTGACCCTGTATTGGAGACTGGTAAAATGGTTGGAAAGCAATTAGTAACCTTGAATATGCGTGGCGAAAGTTACTTGGAAAGGGAGAAAATTGTAGCTACTGTTGACAAGAATAGAGAATTGTTATTCACAATCTCTAATTTAGGAGAAACGGGTGAAGACTATTTAATTATCAATACAAAGAGATTTGTGACTGGTAATTTACCAACGAATGTAAATGAATCAAGATATTACTCTAAGGAGGAGGATGCTTGGTATTCTACAAAGGATACAGCACGTGCTAATTGGGTTACTGGTTTTATTAAAATAGATAATATTAATAAAAACGCCAGAGTGTTTTCAGGTTCTATTGATATAAGCAATATGATGCCTATGACTACTGATAATCCAAATTTGAAACCGTTTTCTATTTCTGGAAACTTCGAGGATGTGGTTTATACGCGCTTAGAGCCAACTTATTTTGACGCCTTAATCAATGGGGAGCCTATGCAGAACACTAAAGAAAATATGGAGGTTAAGGACGGTAAACTATTGCTTTCTGGTACTGATGAGAGTGGAAAGGTGGAGTCGCTTGTGATTAGTGTTCCTGAAAATAAAATACTTCAAGCAAATACGAAATATGAGTTGGATGTATTTACAGCAACTTATACTTCTCCAGAAGGGGTTGTTTATGTTTCTACTTCAGAAAAGAGAAAGGATTCATATATGGTAATTGAGGAAGTGAGCTATAATGATAAGAACGAGATTCAAACTTTAAAAGGTAGATTTGATTTAGTTTTGGCAACAGAAGGTGAGAATGAATTAACTGTGAAAATAGAGGATGGTGAATTTTCTTTTAAGAAATAGAAACCTTCTGGACTGAAAAATAGAACATATCAGTTAAGTAGATATATTAAATCCTTGCGGTATCTGTAAGGATTTTTTTATGGCATAAAGATTGAAATGTTAAAGGTATAAAATAACTAATAAATTAATTTTTTGTTGGTAATCAAAGGGTTATGCGTGGTTTGGCTTGTTAGAAAGCAAAAGCATGGAAAGCAACTACTGACAAAATGACGTAAATATAGATATGGCGGATCAAAAAATAATAACATTAGACAATTTGTCGTTACAAGATTTTGTTGATGGAGATTCAGAGTTTATTCCAATTTTGACTTCTGAAGATGAAGAGGAGATGAATAATGAAGAAGTGCCTACGGAATTACCGATTTTACCATTGAGAAATATGGTGTTATTCCCAGGGGTTGTTATTCCTATTACTGCAGGAAGAGACAAGTCTATTGAACTATTAAATAAAGCAAATAAAGGAGATAAAATAATTGGTGTTGTAGCTCAGAAGGATGAAGAAATCGACGATCCAGATGTTGACGATATTTTCCATACTGGTACTGTAGCTCGTATTATCAAATTATTGAAGTTACCTGACGGAAATATTACTGTTATTCTTCAAGGTAAAAAGCGTTTTGATATTGTAGAAATGCTGGAAGAGGAGCCGTTTATGAAGGCTACTATTGCGGAGCGCATAGAAACTCAGCCTACAGGAGAGGATAAAGAATTTCCTGCAATTGTTGATTCTATCAAAGAGATTTCATTAGAGATTATTAAGGAAAACCCTAATATTCCTTCTGAAGCGTCTTACGCAATTAATAACATTGACAGTAAATCGTTTTTAATCAACTTTATTTCTTCTAATATCAGCCTAACAGTTGAGCAAAAGCAAAACTTGTTGTGTATTGATGATTTAAAGGATAGAGGTCTTGAGGCTTTAAAAGTGATGAATATTGAATTGCAAAAACTTGTTTTGCGCAATCATATTCAGAGTAAGGTGCGTATTGACTTAGATCAACAACAAAAAGAATACTTCTTACATCAACAGATGAAAACGATTCAAGAGGAACTTGGTGGTTTTTCAAATGAAGAGGAGTTTGAGGAAATGCGCAAGAAAGCTAAAGGTAAGAAGTGGACTAAAGAGGTTAAAGAGCGTTTTGAAAAGGAATTGATGAAATTCCAACGCATGAATCCACAAGTTGCTGAGTTTAGTATTCAACGTAATTATTTAGAGATGTTGTTAGAGTTGCCTTGGGGAGAATATTCTAAGGATAACTTTGATTTAAAACATGCAGATAAGGTATTGAATAAAGACCATTATGGGATTGAAGACGTTAAAAAGCGTGTTCTTGAACACATGGCTGTTCTTAAATTGAGAAACGATTTAAAATCTCCTATTTTGTGTTTATACGGACCTCCAGGTGTTGGTAAAACATCGATTGGACGTTCTATTGCAAATGCATTAGGTAGAGAGTATGTGCGTATTTCTTTAGGTGGATTGAGAGATGAAGCTGAGATTAGAGGACATAGAAAAACATATATTGGTGCAATGCCAGGGCGTATTATGCAAAGCATTAAAAAGGCTAAGACGTCTAACCCTGTGTTTTTATTAGATGAGATTGATAAATTATCTACAAGTCACAATGGTGATCCTTCTTCTGCTTTGTTAGAGGTATTGGATCCAGAGCAAAACTCTGATTTCTATGATAACTTCTTAGAAATGGGGTATGACTTGTCTAAAGTTATGTTTATTGCTACTTCTAATAATTTAGGTACTATTCAACCTGCATTGAGAGATCGTATGGAGATTATCGAAATGACAGGGTACACAATTGAAGAGAAAGTAGAGATAGGAAAACAACATTTGTTGCCTAAGCAATTGAAAGAACACGGTCTTACAACGAAAGACTTGTCTATGGGTAAAAAACAAATGGAATTCCTTATTACAAATTATACTCGTGAATCAGGTGTTCGTGGATTGGATAAGCAATTGGCTCACGTAGCACGTGGAATTGCGAAGAACATTGTGATGGAAGAGGAATACAATGTAAAAATGACTGAGGCTGATATTCGCAAGATATTAGGTACTCCTCGTTTTGAAAATGATAAGTACGAGAATAATGATGTAGCAGGTGTTGTTACTGGGTTAGCTTGGACAAGTGTAGGTGGAGATATTTTGTATATTGAATCTATTATTTCTAAAGGTAAAGGTGACTTGTCTATTACAGGTAATTTAGGTACTGTAATGAAGGAGTCGGCTACTATTGCTCTTGAATATATCAAAGCTCATGCAGATGAGTTGGGAATTGCTCAGGAAACATTGGATAACTATAAGATACATATTCACGTACCAGAAGGGGCTACTCCAAAAGATGGTCCAAGTGCAGGTATCACGATGTTGACGTCTATGGTTTCTTCATTTACTCAGAAAAAGGTAAAGAAAAACTTAGCAATGACAGGGGAGATTACTTTAAGAGGTAAGGTATTGCCAGTAGGAGGAATCAAAGAGAAAATATTGGCAGCTAAGAGAGCGAATATTAAAGAGATTATCTTGTGTAAAGACAATAAGAAAGATATTGACGATATCAAGGAAGAATACTTAAAAGGACTAACTTTCCATTATGTAGATAGAATGGAAGAGGTTCTGAAATTAGCTATCACTGACCAAAAGGTGAAAAATGCAAGAAGCTTTACGGTTGTAAAACCTCAGTAAAAATACAAATTGTAATATTTGGAAGCATCACATTATAAATGTGGTGCTTTTTTTGTTTATATATGGGGGTTATTCGTATATTTTAGTGTGTTATTTTTTATATTCCTTTACCTTTGCAATAAGTTGTCAAATGCTTAATCAAGGGTGCGTAGGCAGCTTGTTTGGGGTAGGGGATGTGTACAGAATTATAACTTGTACACATATTGGTGTGAAATGCATGTCAAATGTGTTAGAACGCGATTAATTCTGTTATATTTGACATAGTATAAAACTGAAATTAATTTTAAATTTTTCAATTTGAAAAAGATCACTATAGCGATTGATGGCTTTTCATCTACGGGGAAAAGTACATTGGCAAAATCACTTGCAAAGTCACTGAGTTACGTTTACATCGATACAGGAGCTATGTATCGCGCAGTAACTCTGTATGCCATGCGAAAAGGCTTTATTTCTGAAGGTCATTTTGATAAAGAAGCATTGATAGAATCTCTTCCTTCAATCGAACTTCATTTTGAATATAATCCAGTTAGAGGATTTGCTGAAGTGTACTTAAACCAGAGTAATGTAGAAGATGTTATTAGAACATTAGAAGTTTCTCGATTTGTAAGTCAGATTGCTGAAGTACCAGAGGTTCGTAGAAAGTTAGTAGAGCAACAACAGAATTTAGGCAAATCTAAGGGAGTAGTGATGGACGGTAGAGATATTGGTACGGTTGTATTCCCAGATGCAGAGTTGAAGATTTTCATGACTGCTTCTCCTGAGATAAGAGCTCAACGACGATTTGATGAATTGGTTGTAAAAGACGCATCAATTAAGTTTGAGGATGTGTTTAAAAACGTAGTTGATCGAGATAAAATTGATACAACAAGAGCAGATTCTCCTTTAATAATGGCGGAAGATGCAGTAGAAGTTGATAACTCAAATCTTACAAGAGAGGAACAATTCGACTTAATTTTGGAATTAGCGCAAAATAAAATTAAGTAGATGGTTGATTTAAAGTACTTTGAAAAGTGTAATTAAAAGTATTTTATCTTTAAATTTGTTAAGACTGATATAATAAAACAGAAATGAATATAAAAATTAAGTTGACGTTTATGAGCTTCATGCAATTCTTTGTATGGGGAGCATGGTTAATTACAATAGGAAACTATTGGTTTGGAACAAAAGGCTGGAGTGGTAGTGAATTCGGTATCATTTTCGCTACAATGGGGATTGCTTCAATCTTTATGCCTACAATTGCAGGGATTGTTGCAGATAAGTGGATGAATACAGAAAGACTGTATGGAATGCTTCATATCCTTTATGGGTTAACTTTATTTGCGTTAGTACAAGTTGATGATCCAGGTGTGTTCTTTTGGGTTATGTTAGTAGCGATGTGTTGCTATATGCCTACGATTGCCTTGAGTAACTCGATTTCCTATGATGTACTAAAAGGAAATGGATTTGATGTGGTCAAAGACTTCCCGCCAATTCGTGTTTTTGGTACGATTGGTTTTATCGCTGCAATGTGGATTACTAACTTAACTGGTAATAAAGCGACTGAATATCAGTTTTATATTGCTGGAATAGGTGCAATTCTTTTGGGAATTTATGCCTTTACACTTCCTAAGTGTGAGCCAAAAGGTGAAAAACAATCTGGTTCATTAATGGAAATGTTAGGATTAAATGCCTTTAAGTTGTTTGGTAACTACAAGATGGCCTTATTCTTCTTCTTCTCAATGTTCTTAGGAGCTGCGTTACAATTAACGAATGCTTACGGAGACGTTTTCTTAGATGAGTTTAAATTCTTCCCTAAATATGCTGATTCATTGGTTGTGAAATACTCTACAATCATCATGTCAATTTCTCAAGTTTCTGAGACATTGTTTATTTTAGCTATTCCATTCTTCCTTAAAAAATATGGTATTAAAACAGTAATGTTGTTATCTATGTTTGCTTGGGTATTGAGATTTGGATTCTTAGGATTGGGAGATCCAGGACCAGGTTTATGGATGATTTTAATGTCATGTGTAGTTTACGGAATGGCATTTGACTTCTTTAATATATCAGGTTCATTATTCGTAGAAGGTTCAACAGATTCTTCTATGCGTTCTTCTGCACAAGGATTGTTTATGATGATGACAAATGGATTTGGAGCTGTATTAGGTAACTTGGTTGCTGGACGTTTGATTGACGTGTATTTCTTACAACACTTTACAGATGTAAAAAGCTTAGCAACATATTTAGATACAACTTCAGATAATGAAACGCTATTGGCAATGATTACTGAAAAAGGTTCTTCTGTTTTGGCAGATGGTTCTTTGAGTAGTGTAATTGAGATTAGAGATTGGGGACATATCTGGTTGACATTTGCAGCGTATGCATTGACAATTGCTATCTTATTTGCTGTTACATTTAAGCATAAGCACAATCCTGA